>CAYTJL010000065.1:0-38981 GCA_964437785.1 uncultured Polyangiaceae bacterium | reverse complement strand
CTTACTAGGCGGTCTTCTCTCTTGAGCGCCGAGGGGGTTTGGGGGAACCCCTCGGGTTCCCCCATCGTGACGCTACAGCGAGACGCCGTGGCGGCGCGCGTACTCCATGATGCCCACCTTGTCGATGGTGCGGATGTCGCGCGTGGTGAGACGCAGCGTGACGAAGCGCGCGAGCTCGGGCACCCAGAGCCTTCGCGTCTGGATGTTGATGTGCTGCCAGCGCTTGGTCTTGATGTTGGAGTGGGAGACGTTTTGCGCGAGCAGCTTGCGCTTGCCGGTGATCTCACTGCGGGCCATGGTCGTTTCCTCGAAGGTGCGAGAGCCGCGCCCGGGGGGCACGGGGCGCGCTACTCTACGGAAGCCCGTTTTCTTGTCAAGCGCTCCAAGCACGTCGAGTGCTCCAAACCACGTCGAGCGCTTCTACATGAGCCAGTCGGACGGGCGATCCGGCGCGCTCTCGGGCGAGCGCGAAGGCGGCGGGTGAAGATCGATGCGCCGCGCGTCCACCGCGATGCGGGACGCGACGAGCTGGAACACGCCCACGGTCGCGAGCGAGCACGCCGCCAAAAACGCGAGCGCCGCGGTCGCCACCTCGAGCGCGCCGGCGCCGGGGAGGAAGGCCGCGCGAACCGCCAAATCCGCGGCGAACGAGACGACCACGAACGGCGCGAGGTAGAGCCCCGAGCCCGCGGTCTCGGCGCCCGTGAAGCCCGAGAAGCTCGCCACGATGGCCGCCAGCGCGACGAACGATCCGATCTCCGCGGCGCCGACGCCGTGCGAATACCCCACGATCACGTGGGCCACGAACGGGATCGACGCGACGAGCGACACGGCGAGGAACACCTTCGCGCGCTTGTACGCACGGTATCGCGTGCGGAAATAGAGCGCCGACGCGATCGCGACCGCCGCGAGCAGACGGAGCATCGCGAGCCCCTCGCCGCCCGCGCCCTTGGCGAGCACCGCGCCCGCGTCGCGCAGCCCGACGATCGCCGCCGCCGTCCCGACCACCGCCATCGACAGCGCGCGCTGCCGGTAAGGGACGTTCGCCGCGCCGAGGAGCAGCGAGAGCACCCCCGCGATCAACGCGGGCAGCCCCGCGTGAAGCCCCCCGCGCTGAAGACCCAAAAGAGGCGCCAGCCCCACGAGCACGAGCAGCGCGCCCGCGCCCGTGCACCACGCCCGCGCATCGCGCCGGCCAGGCTGCATCGGCGCAAGCTCCTCCATCAGCGCCTCGGACGCGAGCACCGGCTTGGCAGGTGCGGTGCGCGGAGGCGCCGTGTCGGGCGAATCACCGAGCGGCGGGAGATCGAGCGCAGCGGCGCTCACCGGCGCTTCCGACGTGTGGGGGCGTTGGGCCGGCGCGGTGGGCTCCGCGGGCTCTTCGGGCTCAGCCGCGCGCGCAACTTTGGCGATGGTGGAGATGGGGACCGGGGACGACGTGGAGCCCGGGCTGCTTGACGGCTCTGCGCTTCGCGGTTCGGGAGGCTCTTCGTCGCCGGCGCCTTCGACCGCGCGGAGCGCGGCGCGCTGCGGCTCGGCCTTGAGCGCGATCCCCGAGGACTGCGACGGCGCGGGCCGTCGAACGGCCCTTCGCGATGGATCGGATTCAGGTCTAGCGCGAGGCATGGCGTTGACCGCTACGGAGAAACCGACCGAAGCGTTTGCACCGAGGCCAGCCGGGCGACCAAGGTTCGAGCGAAGTGGCGGATGGCTCGGAAGCCATGGGGGTCGATGCGTAGCGTAGCCTCGTCCATGTACCGGGTACGAGCAATTTCGATCTGAACGGCATGTTTGGCCTCGGACGGCCGGCCGTAGTGGGCCGTCGTGAAGCCTCCGCGGTAGGGATCGTCGTGCCGGACCACCAAGCCGAGCGCGCGCGCGAGCTCGTCCACGCGATCGATCACGACGCCCGCCGCCGTCGTTCGCCCGCGCGTGCCGGGGATCACGTCGGGCGGCGTGAGCCCGGGATCAGCCTGCGCCGCGCGCCCGCGCCCAGGCATCGAGTGCGCCGAGATCACGATCACGTGGCCGAAGCGCGCGCGCTTGCGCTCCACGATGCCTTCGAGCGCGCGGTGATAAGGCCGGTAGATCGCGTTGAGCCGGCGCTCGAATTCCGCGCGCGCAAGAGGCCTCGCCAAGAGCGGCTCGCCGAACGTGCTGAGCCGCCAAATCACGCCCCGCGGCGCCGCGGTCGCGATCGGCCCGCCCTCGACCGACTCGGCGTCGTAGTCGCTCTCGGCGCGGTTGAGATCGACCACGTAGCGGCTCTGCGACGCCACGATCAACGTCGCGCCTTCGGCCGGCGCATCGGCGAACAGCTCGTCCACCGCGAGGTCGGCGTCGTGGCCGATCCTCCGCGCGGGCACGAGGAGATGCGCGAGCGACTCGGCGTCCACCGCGAGCCCCGCGTGAGGCACCTCCACCACGACCGGTGACTCCCCGCCCGCGGGTTCGATCACGTTGAAAGGCTGCACGCTCGGTCCCCTTTATCACCGAACCCTTCCCGATCGAGAGACGCGACTTCGACGTTCGTCAGTGATATGGGCCGCCGCCATGCGTACTTCGTGGATCTCGATCGCGTTGGTCTCTTCGTTGTGTCTTCTTTCGATGGCCTGTGACAACGGCACGGCGACGTCCGGGACCGGCGCTTCGGGGGGCTCGGGCGGCGGATCGGGCGGCTCCGGCGCGACGGGGCCCAAGGAGCCCGATCCTTCGTTCTTGCCGAAGCCCACCGCGGCGTGCCCCGCGCTCACGACGGGCAAGGTCACGTTCTCGCCGAAGGACCTGCCGCCGCGCGCGGTCGAGCTGCGCGTCTCGGATCAACAAGGGGTCAAGGGTCCGCTCGTGTTCTTCTTCCACGGCGCGGGCGGCTCGCCCACGGAGCTCACGTACGCGCTCGGCAGCGCGGTGGACGAGATCCTCGCGCAGGGCGGCGCGGTGGTCGCGCTCTACCACGATCCTGAGTCGACCGTGCTCCCGTGGTTCCTCTCGCTCGGCGGCGATCGCGACGACGATCTGCGCGTGTCCGACGAGGTGCTCGCGTGCTTCCTCGAAGCGGGCCGCGTGGACACGCGGCGCATCCACGTCGTGGGCTTCAGCGCGGGCGCGATGCACACCGAGCAGCACGCGGCGCGACGGTCGGGCTACGTGGCGAGCATCGTCCCGTATTCCGGCGCGCGGCTCGGCGCGGTCACCGAGCAGGACCCGACCAACAAATACCCCGCGATGCTCTTCCACGGCGGAACGAGCGACAAAGTCATCATCAGCTTCGACGGCGCGACCAACACGTACCACGAGGTGCTCACCATGGACGGGCACTTCTCGTTCATCTGCGCGCACAACAAAGGCCACACGGTGCCCTCCGAGGCGCGCGGCCCGGCGTGGCAGTTCTTGCAAGCTCACCCGTTCGGCGAGGCGCCCGAGCCTTACAAAAATGGGCTCCCGCAGGGTTTTCCGAGCTATTGCGCGCTCGACCCCGCTTCCCCCTGAGGCCGCTGTGCTAGGGTCCGCGCCGTGACCTCCTCCGACCGGCGTTCGGCGCATCGCGCGGCCATCGAGCTAAGCGTCGAATACAAGCGCCTCAACACGTTCTTCGCCGACTACACACGCAACATCTCCAAGGGCGGCACGTTCATCCGCACGGATCGGCCGCTCGACCTCGCGACCGAGTTCGTGTTCGCGCTCAACATCCGCGGGCTGCCCGAGCCGCTCCGCCTGCGCGGCCGGGTGCAGTGGATCGTGACGCCCGAGGACGCGACCGATCAATCGCCCGCAGGCATGGGCATCGAGTTCTTGTACCGCGACGCCGAAGAGCGCCGCGCGACCGAGCTCATCGTCGAGAAGCTCATGGCCGACGAGCTCGGCGACACGTTGACCACGCGCCTGCTCGGCAGGGCCAAAGAAGACGAGCAACCCAAGCCCACCGACGGCGAGCCGTCCACGATGGGAGGCCCTGAAGGGTCCCCCCAAACCCCCTCGGGCGCGAAAGAGTAGAGATCCCGCTCGACAAGGAAAGCCGAAGGGTCCCCTCAAACCGGTTCGATGAGAGGAACATCGTCTTGAAGCATGTACACTCCCGCGCAATGAAATTGGGCTCCCGCGTCCTCACGCCCGCCGGTCTGATCCTCACCGCGCTGCTCCACGCGGGGTGCCTCACGAACGACGGGTCGGCCGGCGCAAAGCCCCCCGAGGTGCAGGGCAACGTCACGGAGATTTCGGACGAGGCGTTCGCGGGCGAGGTCGTGCGCCTCCTGCGCGACGGCACGCCGAGCCCCGATCGCCAAGCTCGCCTCTCCGGCGTGGTGAAGCGCCAGCTCGAGCACGTGAGCAAGCGGTTCGGGCACGGCGCGCGGCGCGAGTCGCGCGCGGCCCAGGGCGTCTTCGGCGCGCTTTATCTCCTTCGCCAAGGCGAGGGGCGCACGCAGATGATCGACGCCGCGGGCGACAAAGCCCTGGCCGGCGCCATCGAGCGGGTGAGCGCGCGCGGCGACGAAGGGCGCGCGCTCGCGCTCCTCAAGATGCGGTCCGCCGCGCTCGCCCCGGGCGCGCCCGCGCGGGCCGAGGTCGACGGCCACCTCGACGCGCTCGACCAATGGATCAAGGGCAGCCGCCGCGGCGGCCCGCTGCGCAAGCTCGGCGAGGACGAGCGCATCGCCGTCTCGCGCGCGATGCTCGAGCCCACGGATCAGACGCTCGACGCCGCGGTCACCGCGGTGAACGCGTGGGTCAAGCAAGCGGTCGAATACAACGACACCTTCCGCGAGACGGGGCAACGGCCCGATCGCGAAGAGGTCATCGAGGTGCAGCGCGCGCTCGAGTCGGGCGGCATCACGGTGACCGCGTTGTTCCTGCGCTACGGCGACGCGCGCGGCGCGCTCCAGGTGCTCGAGCAGACGGGCCTCCGAGGCTTGGTTTTGCCGGCTGTCTTCGCGCGCCTCCAAGCCGCCGCCACGAACGACGGCGCGCGCGAGTGGCTCTCGCTCGCCGCGGCGTTCGCGCACCGCGATCTCGATCCCGACCTCGATCCCGAGCTCATCTCGGCGGCGCTCCTCGGCGCCTCGACCGAGGCGTACCGGCGCGACACGAAGAGCTTCGACGCGAGCCTGTTCCTCGCGCGCGCGCTCGTTCGTCACGGCATGCCCGAGGCCGCGCCGCTCGTGATTCAAGAGGCGCTGTCGGTGAAGCCCACGGCGCGCGCGGTCTCCGCCGCGATGGACCTCGTGATCGGGGCCATCGAGGACAGCGCCGAGATGGACGACATCGACACGGCGCGCAGGACGTTCCGCTCGGCCGCGGGCGTGCTCGCGCTCGCGTCGCAGCCTGATCTTCGCGGTCAAGTCGAGCCTTCGGCCGCGCGCGCGCGGTTCGCGATGGCGGGCCTCGAGGTCCGCGCTGGCAACCTGACCGACGCCAAGCCGCTGCTCGAAGAGGCCGCGCGCGCCGAGCCTTCGGTGGGCGCGTACACCACGCTCGCGGTGGTCGAGCGCCAATCGGGCCGCACCAAAGAGGCGATCGCCGCGGTGGATCAAGCGCTCCGCGCGCCCGACGCGCGCGTGGCCGTGCTCGACGTGGCCGACGCGTACCTCACCGCGTTCGAGCTGCACCGCGACGCGGGCGAAGCCGATCGCGCCAAGACCTCGCTCGATCAGGCGCTGACCGCGGCGCTCGCCGCGCGGAGCGCGCGCGGCACGCCGGGCCAAGTGCGCGCCGAGCGCCTGCTCGGGCGCATTTTGGAGGGCTACGGCGACATGAAGGGCGCCTCGCGCGCCTTCGATCGCGCGCTCCAGCTCGCCGCGTCGGACAGGCAGTCGCTCGGCACGGCGATGCTCGACGCGATCGGCCGCGCGCTCGTGCGCCGCGATCTCCCGGCGGCCCGCGCGGCGCTCAAGAAGGGCATCGACGGCCTCGCGAGCGATGAAGATCTCGCCTACGCGAGCTTGTGGGTCGCGCTCCTGGAGCGCGAGCTCAAGGCCGCGCCCGACGGCACGGTCGAGCGCGGGCAGCGCGGCGTCGCGGGCAAGTCCTCATGGACGGCCAAGCTCACCGCGTGGTCCGCGGGCAAGATGAGCGACGCCGATCTGGTGAACGCGGCGCAGAGCCCGGCGCAGAAGGTCGAGGCGGCCTTTTACACGGCCATGGTCAAGCGCATCGCGGGCGATCCCGGCGCGGCGGACGCGCTCCGCAAGGTCGCGGCGAGCCCTGTCATCGATTTGCTGGAGGTCCGGCTCGCGCGCGACCTCACCGCCTCGCCCATCCGCGCGGCGCTGCCGAGCAACGTGCAATTGCCCTAGCTCGACGGTGACGGCTTCAAGCGGTCTGCGCGGGTCTCACGCCACGGCGAGCGGCTCGGCGTCGTCGAGGGGAGTGACGAGGACCGACCGCTTCGCTCGGTTGACGACCTGAGCTGCGACGCTGCCTCCGAAGAGCCGCTCGAGCCAACCATGCTTGCGCGTGCCGACGACCACCATGTCCGCGTCGTGCTCGCGCGCCTCGGCGAGGATCGCATCCGCGGGATTCACCTCGTTCCGAACGACCGCGCGCGCGTCCACCGGGAGCTTGTCCGCCGCCTGAAGCAGCCGCGCGCTTCGAGCTTGTCGAACCGGATCCCCCTGCAGCACGGTCAAGGGCCACGCCATATCGACCCCGACGACAACCGACATCGGATTGACGTTGTGAACGGCGATGACAGGCGCATCGAGCCGCTGTCCCAACAGGGCGGCGCAACGCAGAACCGGGTAGCCATCGCTCTCGAGGTCAGTGGCGGCGACGATCGTCTCGTCCTTCGTCGCTTCGCGGGCGACGAGCACCGGAACACCCGATGTGCAGGCCAGCGACGTGATGGTGTTGCCCATCTGCGCTTCGCGCGGCGGCACCACGATGAGCACAGCATCCAAATCGGCGGCTCGCTCGACGACCTGCTTGACGAAGCCCCCGTGCGTAATCGTGAAGCGCGCGAGGTTCGACTCTCCCAAGCACGATCGCAGCCACGCCCGCGTGGTGCGATTCGCGTGGAGCGCGCGCTCGACGGTGCGGACGGCGTCGACCAAGTTGTTTTGGGGGAACAGCGTGCTCACGCGGGTGAGCTCGGGCAAGACGCGCATGACGTGGAGATCGGCGTCGAGTAAGCGAGCCAGTGAGGCGGCGCGCAGGAGGCTCACGGTCGGGCAGCCGTCCTCGAACAGGGCGAAGAGCACGGCAGAGCGCGCGGCGGTCGCTCTCGCGCGCGGCGCGGCACGCAACGAGTGGGGGAGCTCGCTCGAGCGAGCGATGGCGAGCTTGGTCGCGAGGTTCTTCATGAGAGATCCTTTCTTTGAGCTCGTAGGCACCTCACACGGGGCGAAGGCGGCGGGCACATCACAGTATGGCGCGCGCATCCGCTGTGCGAAAGAACGAAAGCTTGACGTTATCTGTCGCCTGAAGAGACAAGTGTTGACGGCCCGAAAGGGCCAGATGCGCTCATTGGCGGAGCGCGATTGATAAAAGGCTGATAGCTCCGTCACGGCTGGCCCTTTGGGCGGGGAGCGGTGGAGCTCTTCGCTGCGCTTCCAGCGCTCGAATACGAGCGTGGAACCGCCCCGCCGCGACAAGCTTGCTCGCCTGATCGACCCCGGGTATCGTGCTCTGGATCGAGGAGCCATGGCCGAGCGAAACACGCTGATCCTACGTGGGTTCGAGGTGGTGGGTATCACCATCTACGCCGCCGCGCTGATCGCGGCGCTGCGCCGGAGACACCCTGTCTATCTGGGGCTGTTCTTCGCGTGCAACACGATGATTGTCTGGGACTGGATCTTCAACGCCAACCTCAGCGTGGGGTCGTACCTCGCGCTCCGGCGGGCGCGGCGCTGGGGCCAGATCCCCGACGAGATCCCCTTCGACCCGCGGCACGGCGATTTCTGGAAGGGGTTCTGGATGGCAGGGGCCGCGATCTGGTCGGCGTTTTGGCTGTCCTTCACGCTGCAGATGGTCTGGTACGTGCTGGCGCGCCCCTGGTCCCAAGGGCCGCGCGCGTTTTGAGGCCACGCTCCAGGCTTGACGGCATGGCGGTCCGACCGTTTACTGGCCCGATGTCCCCAAAGCCCACGCGAACCCTTGGTGACATCTTCGAGCGACAGGTCGAGGCGAGCCCAAACGACATCGCGATCCTCTACGAAGACAAGCGGATTTCCTATGCCGAGCTGAACGCGAGGGCAAACCGCGTTGCGCACGATCTCGCGGCGAACCATCACGTAGGCCCCGACACCCTCGTCGGGCTGCGCGTTCACCGCTCGGACTGGATGATCGTTGGCGTCCTCGGGATCCTCAAGGCGGGTGGCGCGTACGTCCCCATCGACCCGGCGTATCCGAGCCCGCGTCAAGCCTTCATGCTCGCGGACGCCGGGCTCCAACTCTTGCTGACGGACGAGCCCGGCGCGCTCCCCTCCACGGACGGCGAGCTGCGCGTCCGTGACCTCACCTCCATGGGTCACGATCAACCGGCGGAGAACCCGGCGCGCCGCACCACAGCGAGCGACTTGGCGTACGTCATCTATACATCCGGCTCCACGGGCGAGCCCAAAGGGGTGATGATCGAGCACCGGAGCATCGCCAACACGCTGTCATGGAGGCGGCGCTTCTATCGGTTCGGGCCGAGCGACGTCACGCTGCAGATCCCGTCGATGTCCTTCGACAGCTCGGTCGAGGACATCTTTGGCATGCTCCTGTGCGGCGGGGCGCTGGTGATCATGAAGGATGATGAGCGGTATAGCCTCTCCGCCATGGCGCAGCTCCTCCGCCGGCACGAGGTCACGCACATCCTGGTGGTCCCGTCGCTCTATCGCACCATGCTCGCGGAGATCGGCGACGCCCTCACCGGCCTTCGGGCGGTCACCGTCGCGGGCGAGGCGGTCACCGCCGCCCTCGTCGAGCAGCATCATCGGCGGCTCCCAAAGGTGATGTTGGTCAACGAGTATGGCCCGACCGAAGGCTCGGTCTGCTCGACGGCCTGCGTCTTGACCGCCGAAGACCCTACCGTCACCATCGGCTCGCCCATCGACGACGTCGAGGTCCACATCCTCAATGACGATCTCGAGCCGGTGGCCCAAGGCCACATCGGCCAAATCTGCCTAGCAGGCGCGGGCCTCATGCGGGGATATCTGCGGCGCCCGGACCTCACGGCCGATAAGCTCATCCCCCATGGCCCGCGCGGCGAGCGGCTCTATCTCACCGGCGATCGCGGCCGAATCGACGCGGCAGGGCGGATTGAATTCCTCGGGCGCGTCGATCGACAAGTGAAGGTGCGGGGCTTTCGCGTCGAGCCGGGGGAGATCGAGCGCGCGCTCGACGACCACCCCGGGGTCGCGCAGGCGTTCGTGAGCCTCCGCCCAACCACGCTCGGTGAGGTGCTCGTCGCGCACGTGGAGCCCCGCGCCGCGCTGGACGTCGAGGCGCTGAAGCGCAGCTTGAGCGCGCGCTTGCCTTCCCACATGGTGCCTTCCCGCATCGTCCTCGTGGAGGAGCTGCCGCGCTTGCCCAACGGCAAGATCGATGTCGCGTCGCTCCCCATGCCGGTCGAGACCGGCGCCGCCGACAGCGATCCGAGCGAGCCTCAAAACCCCCCAAGTGAGCTTCAACGACAGCTCATGAGGCTCTTGGAGCCGCTCCTCGGGCACCGCACCATCGGTGTGCGCGACAACCTCTTTGCCCTCGGCGCGCACTCCCTGCTCGTGGCCCAGCTCATCGCCCGGATCGAGCGGAGCCTCGGGCACACCCTCACGCCCCTTCAGGTCTTCGAACATCCTACGATCGAAGCCCTCTGCGAGATCATCGCGCGACAGGCGCCCTGCGCGTCCGGGCCCGCGCCGGCGGCCGAGCGCCCCCGCCCCTCCGCCATCCCCCTCACCTACCAACAAGAACAAGTCTGGTTCCAGCACAAGCTGGTCCCCGACAACATCGCTTACAACGCCCAATTCACCCTTCGCCTCGAAGGGCGCCTCGACCACGCCGCGCTCGAAGCGAGCCTCTGCCAAATCATCGATCGACACGAGATCCTCCGAACGACCTTCCCGGAGGTCGACGGCCGGCCGGCGCAGGTGGTTCACCCGCCGTGGCCCGCCCGGGTCGAGGTCGTCGATCTGACGGCGTTGCCCGAAGAGGCCCGCGATCGAGAGGCCGAGCGACGAATTCAACGAGCGTTGCAGAGCTCCTTCGACTTTACCCAACTACCGCTCATCCGTTGGTGCTTGTACCGCCTCGACGAGCGCTCCCACATCCTCCTAACGACGGAGTTTCATTTCGTCCATGACGGGTGGTCCGCCGCCCTGTTCCTGCGCGAGCTGAAGGAGCTTTACGAGGCCCACGTCGAGGGGCGATCACCCGCGCTCGCGCCGGCGCCGCTCCAGCTCGCCGACTACGCCGTTTGGCAGCGGAGCCCTGCATTCGAATCCGCGATTGAGCGCGCGCTCGAACATTGGCAAGAGGCCCTCCGCGGCCACGACTTCGTCCTCGACCTCTACCCCGCGCGCCCGCGGCCGGCGACACCGACGTTCGCGGGCGGCTTGATCCAGCGCGATCTCCCCGCGGACCTCTATCGCGCGCTGCGGGCGTTCAGCCGGGCGCAGGGCGGGACTCTGTTCACGACGCTCCTCGCCGCGTTCGGAAACCTCCTGTGCCGCTATTCGGGAGAGCGCGACATCGTGATCGGGACCGCCGTCGCGAACCGGCCTCACAAAGACGTCGAGCAGATGCTCGGCATGGTCGTCAACATCCTACCGATCCGGCTTGACGTGCGCCCCACATCGACCTTCGAAGAGCTCGTGGCGCACGCTCGACGCGCCTTGTTTTCAGCCTTGGAGCACCAACAGGCCCCCATCCAACGCATCGTCGAGAGGCTCAAGCCTCGCCGCGTCCCCGGGATGAACCCGCTCTTCCAGGTCCAGCTCAGCTTTCACGACAGCCCGGTCCCCGATCTCGACTTCGCCGGCTTGCGCGGCGATCTGACCATCCGCCACAACGGGACGACCAAGGTGGATTTGGACGTCATCTGTGTCCCCAGGGCCGAGCAGCGGATCGGCCGCGAGGAGCACGACGACGATCGCCTGACCATCCTTTGGCAATACAGCCGTGAGCTCTTCGACGAAGATACGATGACGGGCCTCCTCGACAGCTTCATCACCATGCTGAGCGACGCTGTCTCCCGCCCCGCCGCCGGCGTCGCGCGCCTCGACGTCCTCAGCGCGGCCGAGAAGACACGCATCCTCGAGACGTTCAACGACACACGAACAGACGATGACGCGGAGGGCGGTCTCCAAGCGCGCTTCGAGCGCATGGCCCGCGCGCACGCGGACAAGCCCGCGGTGGTCGGAGAGCGCGACGCATGGAGCTACGGCGCGTTGAACGCGCGCGCCAATCAACTGGCTCATGGGTTGATCGAGCAGGGGATCGGAAGGGGCGACGTGGTCGGGCTCTTGGGCCGGCGCTCGCCCCGGTCCATCGTGGCCATCCTGGGGATCGTAAAGGCAGGCGCGGCGTTCGTGGCGCTCGATCCCGAGCACCCCGAGCGCCGCCTCCGCTTCATCGCGCAAGACGCGAAGGCGCGGATCATCGTGGTCGCCGACGCGCGCTCGGGCGCGCACCAGCACCTCGGCGATCTCGCGCAGCTCTGCGATCTCGACGCGCTCGACCGATACCCGACGACCGACCCCGGCGCGCGCAACGAGCCCGAAGATCCGCTCTACGTCATCTACACATCGGGCTCGACGGGCACCCCCAAAGGCATCATGGGAGAGCATCGCGGCCTCTCCAACCTGATTCGATGGTACGCAACGACGCTGTCCCTCACCGAGCGCGACACGCTCCTGGCGATGTCGTCATTGAGCTTCGACGTGTCGGTGATGGACCTCTTCACGACCTTGCTCCACGGCGCGACGCTGGTCTTCTCCGAACACCTGATCGGCGATCACGACGCCCTCGCCCGCGCGATCGCGGAGCGAGGGTGCACCATCGTGAGCGCCACGCCGAGCGCGGTCCATGGGGTGTTCGAGCCGGGCTTCTTCGAAGAGCTGGCCGGGCTGCGGGCGTTCGTGTTTGCCGGCGAGCCCATCCACAAAGAGCGGTTGCGCGCGTGGGTGGAGTCGGGGCATTGCCACGCGCGCATCATCAACGCGTATGGCCCGACCGAGACAACGGTCCTCGCGTCGGCGCACGTCGTGACCGAGCACGATTGGCGCTCGCAGACCCCCATCCCGATCGGGCTCCCCATCGCGAACATGCGAATCCACGTGCTCGACGAGCACCTTCAGCCGCTCCCCTGCGGGGTCCCGGGCGAGATCTACATCGGCGGCGTCGGCGTGACCCAAGGGTACTTGAACCGGCCGGAGCTCACCGAGCGCGCGTTCATCCCCGATCCCTTCGAGCCCGGACAGCGCCTCTATCGCAGCGGGGACCTCGGCAAACGCCTAGCCGGCGGAGCGGTGGTGTACCTCGGCCGCCGCGACAATCAGGTGAAGGTGCGCGGGGTCCGCATCGAGCTCGGCGAGATCGAGGCTTGCTTGGAGGGCCACCCGGAGATCACGCGCGCCGTGGCGACGACCCACGCGGACGGCCCCGACGCCCTCCTCGTCGCGTATCTGGTGACGCCGGCGACGTGCGCCTCGGTCAACACGAATGAGCTCCGCAAACACCTCTCGCAGAGCTTGCCACAACACATGATCCCATCGCGCTTCGCCGTGGTGCCGTTCGTCCCCATGACACCTTCGGGGAAGGTCGATCTCGGCCGCTTGCGCGCGTTGGAGGCCGTCGATCTCGGCGCGGGCGTCTCCCACGTCGCTCCGCGGACCGACACGGAGCGGAGCATCGCCGCGATCTGGAGCCGGATTTTGCAGGTCGATCGGGTCGGAGCCATGGACGATTTCTTCGCGCTGGGCGGGCACTCGCTGATGGCGACGCGCGTGCTCTCGCAGATCCGCGCGGAGCTCGGCGTCGAGATCCCCCTCAACGCCATGTTCAAGAACGAGAACCTCGCCTCGCTCGCGGATCACGTCGACATGTTGTTGTGGGCAAAACAAGGGACAGAGGCCCATGACGAGGGCGGTGAGGTGTGACGTCGATGGAGAGCATCGCGGACGTGATCCGCCGGCTTCGCCGAGGAGGGGTGTCGCTGTGGGAGCACGAAGGCCGGCTCATGTACAAAGCTCCCGGAGGCGCGTTGACCCCGGCCCTGCGCGAGGAGCTTGGGGCGCGCAAGGGCGAGCTCTTGGACTTCCTGCGTCGCGCCCGCCCCGCCGCGATTCCCCTGGTCCCGAGCGGCGCTAAACGCACGAACCTCCCTCTCTCGTTCGCCCAACAACGGCTCTGGTTCATCGACCAGCTCGAAGGCCTCGGCCCCGCGTACAACATGAGGCGGGCCTTTCAGCTCACGGGGAGCTTCGACGTCGCGATCTTCCGCCGGTGTGTCGGCGCGCTCGTCGCCCGGCACGAGATCCTTCGGACCGAATTCCACAACGACGCTGGGCGCGCGATCCAACGCATCACGCCTTCGCTCACGATGGATGTGCCCGTCCTCGATCTGCGCGACGTCGCGAGCGACGCGCAGCGATCTGTCGTTGCGCGCGAAATCAAGGAGGCCGCCGAGTCTCCCTTCGATCTCGCGCGGGCGCCGCTCCTGCGCGTCCGGGTGTTTCGGCTCGGCGAGGAGCGCTGGACGCTGCTCCTCGTCATGCACCACATCATCGCGGACGGATGGTCGATGGGCGTGCTCATGGGCGAGCTGACGCGCGCGTATTCATCGCTCGCTTCGGGAGAGCCCTTGGCGCTGCCCGAGCTGCCCATCCAATACGCCGACTTCGCCGTGTGGCAGCGCAATTGGCTCCAAGGCGAGGTGCTCGCCGAGCAACTACGCTATTGGCACACCGCGCTCGACGGCGCGCCGAGCCGGTTTCAACTGCCCACCGACCGCTCCCGGCACGGCGCCCGGGGCTTCGCGGGAGCGACCGTGTCCTTCGCCCTGACACCGGATCTCACGCGTCGGGTCCTCGCGCTGGCGAAGGCGACCCACAGCACGCTCTTCATGACCCTGCTGGCGGCCTTCGCCGCGCTCCTCCACCGTTACAGCCGCCAGAGCGACATCGTCATCGGCTCGGCGATCGCCAACCGCAACCGCGCCGAGATCGAGCCGCTGATTGGCCTCTTCGTCAACATGCTCGTCCTGCGCTTGGAGGTCTCGGAGGAGGCCAGCTTCCGCGAGCTCATCGATCAAGCCAAGCAGGTCTCCCTCGGGGCCTACGATCACCAAGACATCCCGCTGGAGAAGCTCGTCGAGGAGCTGCGCCCGGAGCGGAGCCTCGAATACAACCCGCTCTATCAGGTCTCGTTCGTCCTGCAGAACACCGGGCCCGCCGAGCTCCGCCTCGGCGACGTTGCCGTTCATGCCCTCTCGCTCGAGCACCACACCGCCAAAGACGATCTCACGCTGACGTGTTACGAGGAGCCCGAGCACGTCCGCGGGGAATTCGAATACAGCACCGATCTCTTCGACGCCGCGACGATCACGTGGATGAGCGAGGTCTTCGTCGGGCTCCTCGAAGCCGCCGTCACGAGCCCCGATCAACCGCTCTCGGCGCTCGCGCCGCGCGTCCCCTCCACGCCGGAGGAGCCTGTCCATAGACGCGCCGGCGGCGCCCCGCAAACGTGCGTTCATCACGGGATCGAAGCGCGGGCGCGGTCACAGCCGGGCGCGATCGCGGTGCAAGACGGCGAGCGGTCGATCACGTATGCCGACCTCGAAGAGCGCGCCTCGCGCCTCGCGTATCACCTGCGCAGCCGCGGCGTGGCCCGCGGCGACGCCGTCGGTCTCTGCGTGGTCCGCTCCATCGAGATGATCGTCGGGATGCTCGCGCTGTTCAAGGCCGGCGCGGCCTACGTGCCGCTCGATCCCTCCGATCCCGGAGAGCTGTTGCGCCACATCGTAAAAGACGCTGCGTTGACGCACGTGGTGACACAACCCTCCCTCGATATGGAGTGGCTCGGCGCCGAGGTGGCGCGGATCGAGCTCACGACCGGCGGCGAGCCATGGCCTCACGACATCTCCAGCGAGCCTGTCGCTCCCGCGCGGCTGTCAGACCTCGCGTGTATCATGTACACCTCCGGCTCGACCGGGGCGCCCAAAGGGGTCATGATCACGCACGCTTCGCTCGCCGCGTTCGTCGCGTCCGCCGTCGAGGTCTATCACATCGAGCCCGACGACCGCGTGCTCCAGTTCTTCTCGCACTGCTTCGACGGCTCCCTCGAAGAGATCTTCCCCTGCCTCCTCCGCGGCGCGACGCTGGTCCTCCGAAGCGACGAGATGGCCCGCTCCGTCGCGAGCTTTTGGGCGAGCTGCCAAGCGTGGAGGATCAGCGTGCTCGACCTCCCCACGGCCTTTTGGCACCACGTGGTCGCGGAGATCGAGAGGCCTTATTGGCGGCTGCCGGAGCCCCTGCGGCTGGTCATCATCGGCGGTGAGCGCGCGGAGCCCAAGCTCGTGGCGACGTGGCAAGAGCACGTCGGCGACGTCCCCGCGCTCATCAACTCGTATGGTCCCACGGAGGCCACCGTCTCCTCCACGATTCATGTGATCGAGCGCAAACAAGACGTCGACTACAGCGAACGCGAGGTCCCCATCGGCGCGCCGTTACCCCACGTCGACGTCCACGTCTTGGACGCCGGGCGAAAGCCCGTCCCTCCCACGGTCCCCGGTGAGCTCTACATCGGCGGCGCCGGGGTCGCGCGAGGGTACTTGAATCAACCCGAGCAGACCGCGCAGCGCTTCATCAAAGACCCCTTCCGCGCCGATCCAGAGAGCCGCCTCTTCAAGACAGGGGATTGGGTCCGGCGCCTCCCCGACGGCAAGCTCGTGTTCCTCCAACGCATGGACCAGCAGGTGAAGGTCCGCGGGTTCCGCGTGGAGCTCGGCGCGATCGAGGCCACGATCGCGAGCCACCCGCTCGTCCGTCAAGCGGTCGTCGTCGCGCGGCCGGCGAAGAACGTCGGGAACGAGCTCGTGGCGTACGTCGTCGCGGAGCAGGGCTCGGCTTCGACGAGCACGAGCGCGAGCGGACCTTCGATGTTCGGCCGGGAGCAGGTCACGCGTTGGCAAACCCTCTTCGAAGACACCTACGCGACGCGCGTCGAGCCCGTCGACCCGACCTTCGACATCGCGGGGTGGGACAGCCACTCCACGCGGGCCCCGATCCCGGCCGCGGAGATGCAGGCCTGGGTCGACAACACGGTTCGCCGCATCGAGCGCCTCAGGCCGCGCGACGTGCTGGAGATCGGGTGTGGCACGGGGCTCTTGCTGTTTCGGGTGGCGCCGCGCTGCCGGCGCTACGTCGGCACGGACTTCTCCGGCGTCGTGCTCGCCGATCTCCGCCGGGCGCTCGCGCCCTTGGACCTCGGCATGGTCACCTTGCACGAGCGCGAGGCCAACGACTTCCGCCAAATCCCGGCGAAGAGCCACGATACCGTCATCGTCAATTCGGTCATTCAATATTTCCCGAGCGTCTCTTATTTGGTCGACGTCCTCACCGGCGCTGTCGCCGCGTCGGCGGCGGGCGGCAAGCTCTTTATCGGGGACGTCCGGGACCTCGGGCTGCTCAAGGCCTTTCATCTCGCGGCCGAGCTCGACAGGGCCCCTCCCGATCTGCCGCTCTCCGACCTGCGTACGCTGGTGGACAAACGGCTCGCGCAGGAGGAGGAGCTCGCGCTCTCTCCGTCGTTCTTTCACGCCCTCGCGCGGCAAATCCCGCGCATCCGATCCGTTCAAATCTTGCTCAAGCGGGGCCGCGACCAAAACGAGCTCACCCGCTTTCGCTACGACGTCGTCGTGCACCTCGACGGGGACGAGCCGGAGTCGACGGAGTGGCGCGTGATCGATTGGAAGCCCGGAGAGACTTCCCTCGCCGCGCTGCGCGCGCTGCTCCGCGAGGGCGCGGTCGAGGGCGTATGGGTCCGCGACGTCAACAACCGTCGCGTCGAACAGGACGTCAGGGCCCAACGCTCCTTGGACACATCGACCGAGGGTACGGCGGCGGATCTCCGCGCGCGCGTGAGCGCGCCGGTGGACGCGTGGGATCCCGAGGACGTTTGGGAGATCGGTGAGGAGCTCGGCTGGCACGTCCACGTAGGTTGGGCAGGCTCCGGGGATCCGGCCCGCTTCGATGCGTTCTTGGCGCGCTCTCCAAACGCGCGACCCCCGAGCCCGCGCTCCCGCGCGACGCTCCAAGCGCTCGAAGAGCACGCGAACAATCCCCTGCACGTCGTGCTCACCAACAAGCTCTTGCCGGACCTGCGCCGTCACGTGAGCGAGGTCTTGCCCGACTACATGAGCCCTGCCGCGTACGTGTTCCTCGACGCGTTTCCCCTCACGTCACGCGGAAAGATCAACCGCCATGCGCTCCCGGTGCCGAACCGCACGAGGCTCATCACAGACGCCATCGTGCCGCCGCGCACCCCGCTCGAAGCATCGTTGGCGAAGCTCTGGCGGGAGCTGCTCGACCTCGATCAAGTCGGTGTCCACGATGACTTCTTCGCGCTCGGCGGCCATTCGCTGCTCGCCGTCCTGCTCATGTCCCGTGTAGAGGAGTCCTTTCGCGTCGAGCTGCGGGTCCGCGCGCTGTTCGAAAACCCCACCATCGCTCGCTTCGCCTCCATCCTCGAAGCCGCCGAGGGGACCTCGCCGCGCGCGAGCCCGGACCTAGCGCCTGTGTCGCGCGCCGAGCCGCTCCCGGCGTCCGCCGCGCAGGAGCGGTTCTGGTTCATGCACCAGTTGGAGGGGGCGCACGCCGCGTACAACGTCTCTTGTGCGCTGCGCCTCCGGGGCCCGCTCGACCCCGCGAGGCTCGGGGCGAGCCTTCGTGTGATCGCCTGTCGCCACGAGGCGCTGCGCACCACCTTCGCGGACGTGGATGGCCGGCTCACGCAGGTGGTCCATCCAGAGATCCCCGCGCTGGTCATCGAGGATCTGCGCGAATGGCCTGCTCATGAGATCGAGGGCGAGGTCCGGCGGCGCGTGCAAGAGAGCGTTCGTACGCCGTTTGATCTGTCGCGTGGTCCGTTGATGCGGGCGCGGCTGATCCGCTGTCACGACGACGATCATGCCTTTGTCCTGACGCTCCATCACGCCATCTCGGACGCGTGGTCCGTGGGCCTGTTCATGAGCGAGCTCTCGGCCTTGTACGCCGCGAACGGCGACGAGCGGCAGGCACGTTTGCCGGAGCTGCCGATTCAATACGCGGACTTCGCGGCGTGGCAGCGCGCGGCGCTCGCGGGCGACGCGATGACCCCGCAGCTCGACTATTGGCGACGACAGCTCAGCGGCGCGCCGCCGCTCTTGGAGCTCCCCACCGACCGGCCGAGGCCGGCGATCCAACAGCGTCGCGGCGCGAGCGTGCCAATCGCGCTGCCCTCCGACATCCACCGAGGTCTCCTCGCGCTGAGCCGCCGAGAGGGGGTGACCTTGTTCATGACGCTGCTCGCCGCGTGGAAGGTGCTGCTCCATCGTACCACCGGGCAAGACGATCTCCTCGTCAGCACAGGAGACGCCGCGCGATCGAATCCGAAGCTCGAACCGCTCATCGGGTGCTTCATCAACATCCTGGTGCTCCGCACGAGCCTCGGCGGAGCCCCTTCGTTTCTGGAGCTGCTACGGCGCGTGCGCGAGGTGACGCTCCAGGCCTACAGCCATCGTGACGTCCCCTTCGAGGAGCTCGTCCGGGCGCTCGGGACGGCGCGGGACCTGAGCTATCACCCGATCGCTCAGGTGATGTTCATCCTCCAGAACGCGCCTGTCTCTCCGCCCGCGATCGCGGGTGTGGTATCGGCGCCGATCCCCATCGAGGGCGAGACGGCGCAGGTGGATTTGAACATCCAGATGTGGGAGACGGCCGATGGGCTCGCCGGCTACATCTCTTATGACACGAGCCTCTTCGACGCCTCCACCGTCACGCGGATGCGCGACGGCTGGACGACGCTCCTCGGCGCGGCGCTCGCCGATCCAAAGACGCCGATTACGGCGTTGCCCCTGCTCTCCCCCGAGGAGCGACGGCGCCAGCTCGTCGAATGGAACGCTTCGCAAACCCCGTTCCCGCGGGACCAGTGCCTTCATCACCTCTTCGCGCAACAAGCGCGCTCCCAGCCCGAGGCCGTCGCGATTTGGCACGAGGGACGCGCGGTGACGTACGCCGAGCTCGCGCGCATGGCCGATGGGCTCGCAAAGGACCTGCGATCGCGCGGCGTCGGGCCCGACGTCGTGGTCGGTCTTTGCATGGAGCGGTCCGTGCAATTGGTCGCCGGGATCCTCGGGATCCTCATGGCGGGCGGCGCCTATCTGCCGCTCGACCCCAGCTATCCGGCGGCCCGGCTGCGCTTCATGGCCGAAGACGTGGGGCTCTGTTGGATCGTCACGGAGCGCCGGATGCGAGCGATCGTCGATCCCCTCGGGATCGAGGCGATCGACTTCGACGTTGCGTCGACTCTGGGGCTCGCCGCGGAGGCGCCCAAGCCCGTCGAGGTCACCCCGGAGCACCTGGCGTATCTCATCTTCACGTCCGGCTCGACCGGTGAGCCCAAGGCGATCGCCATCGAACATCGGGGCGTGGTGAACAACATCACGGACCTCAATCGGCGCTACCGCGTCGGCCCGTCGGATCGGGTCCTTTTGTTGTCGTCGTTGAGCTTCGACATGAGCGTCTATGAGACGCTCGGCATCCTCGCCGCCGGCGGAGCGATGGTGATCCCGACCCAAGCACAGGCGCGGGAGCCCGCGGCGTGGGCCGCCCTCATTCGCGATCACGGCGTCACCGTCTGGAACTCGGCACCTGCTCTGCTCACCATGTTGGTGGATTACGTCGAGCCTCGGCCCGAGCTGTGGCCTCGCCCTCTGCGCGTCGCCTTCTTGGGTGGTGACTGGATCCCTGTCAGCATCCCCGATCGCCTGCGCGCGATGACCGAGCGCACGGAGATCGTGTGTATGGGCGGCGCGACCGAGGCGTCGATTCACTCCATTCTTTACGACGTGGAGGAGGTCGACCCGCGTTGGACCAGCATCCCTTATGGCAAGCCCATGGCCAACCAACAGGCGTTCATCCTCGACGTCCACCGGCAGCCGGTGCCGATCGGCGTGCCGGGGGAGCTCCACCTCGGCGGCGTCGGGCTCGCGCGGGGTTATTATCGCCGGCCCGAGCAGACCCAAGCGAAGTTCATCCCTGCTCCCTTTCCAGAGGTCGAGGGCGGCCGGCTCTACAAGACCGGGGACCGCGCCCGGTATTGGGCCGACGGGACCATCGAGCTCATCGGCCGCCTCGATTTTCAGATTAAGTATCTCGGCCATCGGATCGAGCTCGAAGAGATCGCCGCCGCGCTCGAGCGGCACCCCGCCGTCAAGCGGGCGGTGGTCGTGGTCACCGGAGATCCCAAACACGCTTCGTCTCAACAGCTCGTGGCGCACGTCGTCCCGGACGGGCCGCGCGCCCCGGAGCCCGCCGATCTGCGGGGATTCCTCGGGGCCACGCTCCCAGTCCACATGATCCCTTCGGCCTTCCACGTGATTGACGCTCTCCCGCTGTCCGTCAACGGCAAGGTCGATCGCGCGCGGCTCATGGCCTCTACGCAGGCGGCCGCGGCGACGACGGCGTTCGAGCCTCCTCGCTCGCGGACCGAGGCGATGGTCGCGATGGTGTGGGCCGAGGTCCTCGGCCGCTCCAACGTCGGTGTCCACGACAACTTCTTTGCGCTGGGCGGGCACTCGCTCATCGCGGTTCGGATCATCAGCCGGCTGCAGAGCTTCTTGCCCATCGCGATCGCCCTGCGATCCCTCTTTCAAGCGCCCACCGTCGCGCAGCTCTCCGCGGCCCTCGAAGCAGAGGGACGGAGGAGCAGTGTCGACGTCGAGGCGATCGCCGATCTCGTCATGCAGGTTCACGGTCTCTCCGATCAAGAAGTCGATGCGCTCCTGTGAGCCCACGACCATGAGCGCCATGCAGAACCCCGGACCCAAAGCGACTCCCCCTCTCGACGCGGCGAGCGTCCGGCTCTCGATCGCCGGACACGAGCTCTTGCAGCGGGAGGACCCTGATCTCTACGCGTTGGTCGAGCAAGAATACGTGCGCCAGCGCGACACACTGTATCTGGTCGCCGCCTCCAGCGTGGCGTCGCCCGCTGTCCTCGCGTGTGGAGGGATGGTGACCACCAACGTGACGACGGAGGGCTACCCGGGCGCGCGCTACCACGCGGGGTGCCGGCACGTCGATGACGTCGAGCGTTTGGCGATCGAGCGGGCAAAACAGGTGTTCGGGGCCCAGTATGCCAACGTCCAACCGCACTCGGGGACCTCGGCCAACCTGGCTGTGCTCTTTCGGATGCTCGAGCCCGGCGCGACCATCTTGGGGATGGAGCTCGACGCGGGCGGGCATCTCAGCCACGGAGCGGCCGTGTCCGTTGTCGGTCGCTCGTTCAACGTCGTTCGGTATGGCGTGGACGACGCAGGGTGGATTGACCTCGCCGAGGTGCGCGCGCTCGCCCGGCTCCACCGCCCAAAGATGATCATCTGCGGCGCGAGCGCGTATCCCCGTCACGTCGATTATGCGGGCTTCCGCGCCGTCGCGGACGAGGTCGGCGCCTATCTGCTGGCCGACGTCTCGCACGTCGCCGGCCTCATCGCCGGAGGTCGCCACCCGAATCCCATCGACGCCGCCCACTTCACGACGACGAGCACCTACAAGCAATTGTGCGGGCCGCGAGGGGGTCTCATCTTGATGGGCGGCGCGCACGGCACGCGCGATCCGAGCGGCAAGACGCTGGCCGAGCTCATGGCAAACGCGGTGTTCCCGTTCCTGCAAGGGACCCCCGATCTCAGCGCGATCGCCGCCAAGGCGGTCGCCCTGCGCCACGCCGCGACGCCGGCCTTTCGCGCGCTGGCGGAGCGCATCACGAAGAACGCAGGTGCCTTGGCGCGCGCGCTCCTCGCGCGCGGCTATCGCGTCGCGACGGGCGGCACCGACACCCACATGGTGTTAATCGATCTCCGCCCCATGGGGATCGCGGGGCGCAGCGCCGAACGCGCCTTGGAAGCGTGCGACATCGTGGTCAACAAGAACATGGTCCCGAACGACACGACGTCCGCCAAGGTCGCCGGAGGCGTTCGCCTAGGGGTCAACGTCTTGTCGTCACGCGGCATGGGCGAGGCCGAGATGGAGCGTTGTGCCGACCTCGTCGATCAGGTGATCTCATCGTTACGAGAGCGAGGCCCTGAGCTCTCCGACACGATGCGCGAGGGGATTAAAGCCACTGTCCAAGCGCTGTGTGATGCGTTTCCGCTGCCGGGTTATCCCGCGTCGGGAGCCCCGGATCGAGGGGAGCTGCGATGACGAGCCGCGGGCCCGGCGCGCCGGCGTTGGACAAGCGAAAGGCGCTGCTCCAAAAGCTGCTCGGGCAACGAGGGCTCGACGCCTCGAAGGCGCAGGCGCCGCAAATCCCGCGCGGGAGCTCGGTGGTGACTTTGTCCTTTGCCCAAGAGCGCATGTGGTTCTTGGAGCAGCTCCACCCCGGGAGCGGACACTACACCATCGCTGTCGCCAAGCGGATCGAAGGGCGCCTCGACGTTCGCGCGCTGTCGCGCAGCGTCGACGCGATCGTGCAAAGGCACGACGTGCTCCGGCTCGGGGTCCGCGCGGGCCCGGACGGGCCCGCGCCTTTTACGCTCGACACGCCTTCGATCGACATCCCCATCCTCGATCTGAGATCGCTCTCCGGCGACGCGCGATGGTCCAAGGTCGAGGAGCTCTGCGCGCGGGAGGTCGAGACCCCGGTGGCGTTGTCCGAGCCGCCTTTGCTGCGGCTCCGCTTGGCGCAGCTCGGCGACGCCGATCACGTCTTGTTGTTGACCTTGCATCACATCATCTTCGACGGCTGGTCTTTGGGGCTCTTCTTCGATGAGCTTTGGCAGCTCTACACCGCCTTTGCCGACGACTTGCCCTCACCGCTCTCGCCACCTTCGTTGCGCTACAACGATTATGCGGTTTGGCAACGCGCGCGGCTCACGAGCGGGCAGCTCGCGGAGCAGCAACGTTATTGGACGGAGCGCCTCGCCGGAGCGCCCGCGTTGCTGTCGCTGCCTTGGAGCCGGCCGCGGCCGGCGCAGCTCGGCACGCGCGGCGACGTCGTCCGGTTCGACGTGGATCCCGGCGTGCTCCGGCGCCTCCGCGCCGTGGCCGAGCGGGCCGGCGCGACAACGTACATGATCCTGTTGGCCGCGTTTGGCGTCTTGCTCGCTCGTTACAGCGGCATGCGGGACATCGTCGTGGGCTCGCCGATCGCCAATCGGCAGAACAAAGAGCTCGAGCCGCTCCTCGGCCTGTTCGTCAACACGGTGGCGCTGAGGCTCAACCTGGCGGAGAACCCTCCCTTCTCAACGCTGCTGAAGCACGTGCGCGAGGTCGCGCTGGGGGCGTATGAGCATCAGGAGCTGCCCTTCGAGAAGGTGGTCGAGGCGCTGCACCCCAAACGCAGCCTCAGCTACGCGCCGGTGTTTCAAGCCTTCTTCGTGCTTCAAAACACCCCCAAGAGCGCCGGTACGGTCGCCGGGCTGCGGATCAGCGATCTCGGGATGCCCTCGGCCGGCGCCAAGTTCGATTTGACCCTCTCCATGTCGGAGCACGCGGACGGATCGAGCGCTCACTTCGAATACAACACATCGTTGTTCGACGCCTCGGCCGTCCAGCGAATGGCCGACAACTTCACAACGCTGCTCGCGGGGATCGCCGAAGATCCCGCGCGGCGAATCGAGGACCTGCCCATCGTCGGCGACGCCGAGAGGGCGTTGATCCGAGCCCAATGGCAATCACGTTCTGCGGCGCGGCCCGCCCGGCCATGCGTACACGAGCTCTTCGCCGCCGGGGCGCGACGATGGGGCGACGCCACGGCCATCGTCGAAGGCGATCACCGCGTGACGTACGACGAGCTCGCGCGGGCGTCCGCGGCGCTCGCAGGTGTGCTGATCGGACATGGGGTCTCGCCGGGCGCGCGCGTGGCGCTGTTCATGCCGCGGAGCAAAGAGGCTATCCTCGCCATCCTCGCTGTCTTGCAGGCGGGCGGCGCGTACGTCCCGCTCGACCCCGAGCATCCTCAGGCCTGGATCGCGCACCTGTTGGCGGAGACGCAGCCGCAGGTGGTCTTGACCTCGAAGCATCTCGAACCGCGCTTATCGGGCATCGAAAGCAAGGTGGTGTGCGTCGAGGGAGCGTGGGATACGGATCGGCAGGCGAGCCGCGCGACGCCGATCGTCCACCCACGCTCGCTCGCCTACATCCGACACACGTCGGGCTCGACGGGCCGGCCCAAAGGGGTCTGCGTCGAGCACGCGGCGCTCTCCGCGTACGTCGAGAGCGCCATCGAGGCCTTGGACCTCGAGCCGGGGATGAGCTTTGCGCTGGTTCAACCGTTGACGGCGGACGCCTGCTTGACCACGCTTTGGGGCTCTTTGTGCGGCGGGGGCGCCCTGCACGTGATCGCGGGCGCGACGGCCCTCGATCCCAAGCTCATGAGCGCGTATGTCCGCGAGCGCGCCATCGACTACCTCAAGCTCACGCCCTCTCACCTTCGAGCGCTGCTCGCCTCCGGCGAGCCTGTCATGCCCCGTCGCCGGCTTGTCTTGGGCGGTGAGCCGCCGTCGTGGTCTTGGTTTCGCGGGCTCGCGTCGCTCGCGCCGGAGTGTCGCATCTACAACCAATATGGCCCGACGGAGGCCACCGTCGGTGTGTTGATGTATCGCTTGGAGCCCGAGGACGAGGCGCTCTCCTTCGCCGTCACGCCCCTTGGCCGGCGGCTCGCCGGCGCCGAGATTCACGTGCTCGACGATCACATGCAGCCTGTCCCCATCGGCGTGCCGGGAGAGGTGTACGTGGGGGGCCCGAGCCTCGCGCGCGGCTATTGGGGGAGCGCGGACCTCACGCGGCAAAGGTTCGTCCCTCACCCCGAAGACCCTCTGGAGCGACTCTACAAGACCGGCGACATTGGCCGTCTCCACGCCGGCGGACATCTCGAATACATCGGCCGCGCGGACAACCAGATGAAGATCAGGGGGTTTCGGGTCGAGCCCGAGGAGGTCCGCGCCGCGCTCCTGCGACATCCCCAGGTACGCGACGCGGTCGTCGTCTGCCGGGGAAGCGAGCCTGCCACACAACGACTGTTGGCGTATTACATCCCCGGCGCCGGCCTCTCCCCCACCCCCGATACCCTGCGCGATCACATGCTCGCCAACGTCCCTTCGCACATGGTGCCTGCGAGCTTCCTCGCGATGACCGAATTTCCCATGCGCGCGCACGGCAAGCTCGACATCGATGCGTTGCCCGACCCGAGCGCGACAACGCCGGTCGTCGCGCCAAACGATGCTCCGCGCGACGGGATCGAGGCCGCGCTCGTGAGGATTTGGGAGGAGCTTTTCGCGGCCGGCCCGATCGGAATTCACCAAGACTTCTTCGAGCTCGGCGGCCACTCGCTGCTGGCGATCCAAATGATGAGCCGTGTAAAACGGGAGCTCGACGAGACGCTCCCTATCTCTCTGCTGTTCGAGCGCCCGACGATCGCGCGCTTCTCCGCGGCGGTGAGGAGCGCGAAGGCGCCGCTCCAGCGCTCCTGCGTCGAGCTGCGCGCGGGGAGCCGGGAGGCGCCGCTGTTCTTGATCCCGGGCACGGACGGGAGCGTCTTGTGCTTCATCGAGCTTGTCCGGCACCTCGGCGGCGATCAGGCCGTGTATGGATTGCAAGCGATGGATGAGGGCGGCTCATCCTCGCTCCCGAGCCGTGTTGAGGCGCTCGCCGCCCTTCATTTGTCGGAGATCACTGAGGCTCAGCCCCACGGCCCTTACTTCCTCGGCGGCTATTCGTTCGGCGGCAAGGTCGCCTTGCAGATCGCGCTTCAGCTCCAACAGCAGGGCGAGCGCGTCGCCTTTTTGGGCGTGATGGATGGGCTCCCGCCCGAGGGCGACGGCGCGCCGGCCCAGGTTTGGGATGGCCCCATTACGTTGCTCCGAACCGCTTCGGGCCCGGGAGCGGAGGGGTGGGCGGCTCACTCCACGTTGCCTGTCCGCGTTCACGTCGTCGAGGGCGCTCATCACGACATGTTGCGAACACCCCACGTAGAGACGCTCGCCGCGCGGATCCGCGCTTGTCTCAAGACCTCCCATGACGCATAACCCTGAACAAGCCGATTTTTATGCCGATGAGGGCAGGCTCGCCATCCACCTGGAGATGGAGTGGTCCGACGTCCTCTTTGCGCCGGACCACGGTACGGGCTCGGCCCCCAAAGACACCTCGGAGTGGCCCAACCCGTTGGAGCACCGGACCCGGCCGGCGTTCTACCAGAGCGTCTGTGAGAGGGTGTGTGGTTGGCTCGCGGCGCGGGGCGCGAGCCCCATCTCGTATTGTGACGTCGGGGGCGGGGCGGGACGTACGATGTACGAGATCGCGCGCGCGTTGCCGGCGCTCGAAGAGCTGGTGCTCATCGAGCCTTCGAAGAACCTCGCGCGCTGGGCGCAGCACATGCTCGCGGGCACCGAGGGGCTCCGCGCCTTCCCCGCGCTCTCAGGGCTATGGGAGGTGGAGAATCGCCCTCTCGCGGCGACCCCGGAGCCGCTCCGCGACGTGTCACGGCGGCTCCGCGTTCACGTCGACGTCGTCGAGGCGGTGGCGATCCCCGACGGCTCCTTTCAACTCATCACCTGCTTGAACGTTGTCGACAGGCACCCTGATCCGCGCGCGCTCTCGGCCCGGCTCCGCCGCATGGTGGCGCCGGGCGGTCTCCTCGTCCTCGCGAGCCCCCTCGATTTTCGCGAGCGCCTCACCCCGCGGCCGAATTGGATCGACGATCTCGCGCAGCTCTTCGACCCCGGCGAATGGGTCATGGCCGGTGAGGCCGAGATCCCCATGGATGTGCGGGCCTCGCCCCGCTATTGGACCCGGTACATGGCGCAGGTCAAAGCAGGGTTCAAGGTGCCTTGACGGCTCACCCACCCGAGCGGAAGGGGGTGAACGAGCGAAGCTGGCCGTCGACCCAAACATGGGTGACAAAGCCGAATTCGACCCGCGGCACGAACGCGACCAAATCTGCTTTGAGGCCGACGGCGATACTGCCAATCTCGTGGTCCAACCGCAGGTGACGGGCCGGGTTCAGCGTGAACATCCGAAATGCGTCGGCCGGGGCGATGCCGTTTTCCATCATCTTCACGGCCGCTGCCAGCATGGCGGGGAAGTGGAAGTCGCTGCAAAAGATGTCGACGAGCCCCTCCTTCATCGCATCTAAGCTCGACATGTTCCCGCAGTGCGAGCCGCCCCAAACGTAGTTGGGCGCGCCCATGCTGACCGCCATCCCAAGCGCCTTGGCCTTGCGGGCGGCCTCCAAGGTGACCGGCATTTCGGCGAGCGTCGCGCCGAAGCCGTGCGCCTCGGTGACCTCGTCGGCGGTCGCGTCGTCGTGGCTGCCGATCGGCACCCTCCCGACCATCGCCGCCTTCACCGCCGCCCGGTTGTCGAGCGCGCGCCCTCGCTCGATGAGGTCATCGAAGTGGGCGCGCGCCTCCTCCACGGTGACCTTGCGGTGAAAGACGTAATTCCGAATCTGGTTGTCGATGTTCTGGTTGCGTAACCCAGGTGTGATGTCGTTATAAACCAGGTTGCCGATGCCCTCGATGCCTTGGAGCTGCGCCAAGGCCTCCTCCGCCGGCTCGAACTTCGTGTCCCACCGCGCGTGGATGAGGTGGCGGGCGAGCGCGCGGCCGCGCAGATCCTGATAGTCCCGCGCGAGCGCCAGCCCGTTGCCGTAGCGCCAGCGGCTCGGCTGGTTTGGATCGGTGATCCAGGCGGCGCCGAGGACCGTGGTGATCCCCGCGTTGATCGCGCGCAAATCCAGGAAGTGAAACGACATGGAGAGCGGGAAGTCCATGCAATCGACCCGCGGGATGCCGTTGCGGGGAGGGCGCGCCTCCCGCTCCAGATAATCTGTGTGGGTGTCGATCAAACCGGGGATGAGGAGCTGGCCGGCGAGCGAGCGGCCCTCGGGGAACCTGCGCCCGGGCAGGATCTCGGTGATCCGGCCGTCCTCGACGACGACCGCGGCCTCACAAGCTCGCTCCGGCGTCACCACGGTCGCGTCGGTCAGGATTTCGCGGTTCATCACCATTGTCGTCAACCAATCGGTTTGAGCACGCCGCCTTCCAGCGAGCGGGAGACGAAGCCATCCGGGCCTTGGAGCGGGTCGCCCGCCACGGCGATGCGATGGACCACGCGCGGCTCGTCGAACTGCCAATACCCCACCGGCCCCACGTGCGCGGTGGCCCGGTTGTCCCAAAGCGCGATCGTCCCCTGCGTCCAACGAAACCGCACCTGATACGCAGGCCGGGTGATCTCCCCAAAAAGGAGATCGAGGATCGCGTTGCTCTCCGCGACGTTGAGCGCCGTGATGCCGGTGATGACCCCGGGGTTCAAATAAAGCGTCTTCTCCCCCGTCTCGGGGTGAACGTGCACCAAGGGGTGGAGCGCTGCATACTTGGTGACGCTGCCCGGCTTGCTCCCGATGTACTCGTGCGCCGCTGCGACGTGGACCGTTTGCAGACCGTCGATGAGCGTTCGGATCGGCAAAGAGAGCCCCGCATAGGCCGTGGCTAGGTTGGTCCACAGCGTGTCGCCGCCCAACGAGGGGATCTCGACCCCGCGAAGGATGGAGTACTTATTGGGGTTGACCAAAAAGGTCATGTCGATGTGCCACCCCTTGCTGTCGCGGCCGACGGGCTCTGTCGACACGGTGTCGGCCTTCCGCCGTGTCCGGTAGTCATCCGCGGAGCGCCGGAAGATCTGCGGGTGATCCGTCGTGTCCTCGACGAAGGGGTGCGCCGGCATCAGCGGGCCGAAGTATCGCCCGAAGCGCATGAATTGCTCGTCCGTGAGATCCTGATCGCGAAAGAACAGGACCTTCCAGCGATTCGCGGCCTGCTTTAGCTGCGCGACCGTGGCTTCGGCGAGCGGGCGGCGCAGATCCACGCCCGTCACCTCCGCTCCGATGACCGGAGTGACGGGGGCAACCGCGAGCGACGCTAGGTGCTCATCTTGTGACATAATCGCCAACGAGCCTCGCCGCGAGGGTAAAAAAAGAGCCTGGCCCTGTCAAGCACGAGGCGGCGCTGAACCATAATGACCGATCGCTCATCATCCATCGAGGATGGCGAGCGCCGGCGCGTCGAGGTCCGGGAGCGTGGCGATGAGGGGAGTTTGGGGGAAGGGCCTTTACTTAAAACGCGAGGCCGATCTGCGTGCGGACCGTCATCACCTTGCCTTGCTCGAAGCCGAAGCCGGCGGGCGAGTCGAGCGCGGTGAGCAGGCCGAGCCGCACGTAGAGGCCAAGGCGCGAGGGCTCATAGCCGATGAACGGCTCAATCGCGGTCTGCGCGCGATCGCCCGGCGCGAACTGGAGCCCGTCCGTCACGCCGAACGCAGCCTGCAAACGAAGGCCGCCCATGAGCCCGAACGGCGCGCGAAGCTCGCCTTCGGCCGCCACGTTCAACATGAATTGCGTCGTGTTGGTGTTGTCGCCCACGGGGATCCACACGGTGGGGACGACCTCGCCGCGCAGCCGCAGGATCGAGAGCTTGATCTCGGCGCCGAGCGGGATGCGCACGAACGTGGTCATCGGCATCCAGCGGTGCGCCTCGTAATACGCCGACGACGCCATGCCGAACGCGGGAGTCACGATGTCGTCGGTGCTCTTCACGCTGAAGCGCGTGGGGATCGAGACCGTGGCCCCACCGTAGAGCGCCACGAAAGGCGTCACCCTGCCGACGAGCTTGCCGCCCAACGTGATGTTGCCAAACGACGTTCTGGTCTCGATATTGTCTCCCGCTACGACGACCCAAGGCAGGTCGCCTTCGAGCACGACACGCTTCAAAATCGAGACCTGGCCGCCCACTCCCATGCCGGCCGCGACCACGTTCCCCAAGCCGCTGTTGGAGGGCCAGATGTCCGCCCTCACCCCCAACCGTGTCTGCTCGGCGTTGAACTGAGCGCGCGCCGGAGCGGCGAACGTGAGGAGCGGAGCAGCGGCGGCGGCGAGAACGAACAAGGATTGAAAGCGCATCGAGACCTCCCGGACGGTATACGTAGACACTCCCCTAAAAATGCCCTCGGGTCGCGTCGATCTCTTGCTCTTTTTGGGAAGGTCGATGCCCGGATCAAGCCCGGATCATCACGACGGTTTGCCGGAGGGAGGCGGGATCGACGGCGCTTTGGCGGCGCCGTTGGCCGGCGAACCGTTCGACGGCGAGCCGTTGGAGGAGCCGTTGGCCGACGTGCCGTTGCCCGGCGCGCTCGACGCGCCCGACGTAGAGGCCTCGTCGCCCGCGGCCGGAGAGCCCTCGGCGTCCGCATCGGCGAAGGCCTCGATGGCCACGACCCGCTCGCCGTCGTCGACGTTCATCAAGCGAACGCCCTGCGCGTTGCGGCTCGTCTCGCGGATCTCGCTCACCTTGGTGCGGATCATCTGGCCGCGATCGGTGACGAGCATGACCTCGTCGGTCGGCGCAACCATCGCGATGCCGACGACAGGCCCGTTGCGCTCGCTCGCGTCGATGAGGATGACGCCCTTGCCGCCGCGCGCCTGCTTGCGGAAATCGTCGATGGGCGTGCGCTTTCCATAGCCGCGCTCGCACACCGCGAGCACCTGATCGCGGCCCACGTCCACGACGCCGAGCCCCACGACCACGTCGCCCTCTTCGAGCTCGATGCCCTTGACGCCCATGGTCGCGCGGCCCGTGTCGCGCACGTCGGTCTCGGGGAAACGGATCGACATGCCCTGCCGCGTGCCGATCACGAGGTCGTGCTCGCCGTTCGTGATGGTCGCGAAGAGGAGCTGATCGCCCTCCTCGATCTTCACGCCGATGATGCCCTTCTCGCGGTAGTTCTCGTAGTCGGCGAGCGCGGTCTTCTTGATCTGACCGCGCTTCGTGAGCGTGACGACGAAGGTCTTGTCGTCGAACACGGTGCGCCCCTCGGCCGCGCGCGGGATGGGCGTGATCGCGGCGACCTTCTCGCCTTGCTCCATGCCCACGAAGTTCACGATCGCGCGGCCCTTGGCGTTGCGCGCGCCCTCGGGGATCTCATAGACCTTCTTGACGTAGACCTTGCCCTTGTCGCTGAAGAAGAAGACAAAGTCGTGCGTCGACGCGACGAAGAGCTGGCTCACCCAATCTTCGTCGCGCGCCTCCATCCCGACCATGCCCTTGCCGCCGCGGCGCTGCGCGCGGTACGTCGAGACGGGCGTGCGCTTGACGTAACCCAAGTGAGAGATGGTCACGACCATGTCCTCCTCTTGGATCAAGTCCTCCTTTTGAATCTCGGCCTCGGCCGGGATGATCTCGGTGCGGCGCGCGTCGGCGTAGCGCTCGCGGATGTCCAAGAGCTCGGTCTGGATGACGTTCATGAGCAGCTCGGGGCTCGCCAAGATCGCGCGAAGACGCTCGATCTCGGCCGCGAGCTCGCCGTATTCGGCGGCGAGCTTCTCGCGCTCGAGCCCGGTGAGCCGCGAGAGGCGCATCTCCAAGATGGCCTTCGCTTGGCGCTCGGAGAGGAAGTAATCCCCTCTGCCCTCGGCCTCCGCGCACTCGGGCTCGGGCCTGCCTGCGCGGCGCAGGAACTCGCCGAGCCCGCGCAGCGCGAGCTTCTGCAACGCCTCGCGCGCCTCCTCCGGGTCGCGGCTCTGCCGGATGGTCGCGACGATGCGATCGATGTCGCTCGTGGCCATGCCGAGGCCCTCGACGATCTCGCGCTGCGCCTCGGCTTGGCGCAGCTCGTAGCGCGTGCGCCGCGTGACGACCTCGCGCCGGTGCTCGACGAAGTGCGCGAGCGTGCTCTTGAGATCGAGCACCGCCGGCTTGCCGTACGCGATCGAGAGGTTGATGACCCCGAACGTCGCCTGCATGTCGGTCAGGCGATAGAGCTGGTTCATCACGACCTGCGGGAAGACGTCTTTCTTCAGCTCGATCACGATGCGCATGCCCTCGCGATCGCTCTCGTCGCGCACCTCGCTGATGCCCTCGACGCGCTTGTCGCGCACGCACTCGCTGATCTTCGCGACGAGCCTGGCCTTGTTTACCTGATAGGGGATCTCCGTGATGATGAGCTGCTCGCGATCGCCCTTGTTCATCTTCTCGACGGTGTGGCGCGCGCGCATCACGATCGATCCGCGGCCCGTCTTGTAGGCCTGCTCGATGCCGCTCTTGCCGTAGATGAGCCCGCCCGTGGGGAAGTCGGGGCCCGGCACGATGGCCATCAATTCGTCGATGCTGATCGAAGGATTCTTGATGAGCGAGAGGGTCGCGTCGATGATCTCGCCGAGGTTGTGCGGCGGGATGTTGGTCGCCATGCCGACCGCGATGCCGCCCGATCCATTGACGAGGAGCTGCGGGAATTTGGCCGGGAGGACGCTCGGCTCTTCCTCCGAGTCGTCGTAGTTGGGGACGAAGTCGACCGTCTCTTTGTCGATGTCCGCGAGCAGCTCCATCGCCATGCGCGAGAGCCGGCACTCGGTGTAACGCATGGCCGCGGGCGAGTCGCCGTCGACCGAGCCGTAGTTGCCCTGCCCGTCGATGAGCGGATAACGCAGGCTGAAGGTCTGGCCCATGCGGACGAGCGCGTCGTACACCGCGAGATCGCCGTGCGGGTGGTACTTGCCGAGCACGTCGCCGACGACGCGCGCGCACTTTTTATGAGCGCTCGTGGGGCCGATCTTCTGCTCGTACATCGAGAACAAGATGCGGCGGTGGACGGGCTTGAGGCCGTCGCGCACGTCGGGGATGGCGCGACCGATGATGACGCTCATCGCGTAGTCCAGGTAGCTCGTGCGGAGCTCGTCCTGGATGCTGACGGGGACCTTCTGCGGGATGTTCGACGTGGGCTGATCCATGGTGTTTTTTGCGGCAGCCTGCGAGTCCTGCTCGCGGGCGGTTCGGCCGCGGTAGCCCATGTAAAGGCGAGGCGCAAAAGGAAAACGACGCGTCAAAAACGCGCTTTTGGTGGCGTTCCCGAGCGTGTTGAGGTAGCTCCGCGACATGCCCCCGCGCTCGCCGCGCTCCCTCCTTTTGCCGATCGTTGTGATGGCTTTGTGCGCGACCGGGTGTCTCACCGAGTCGGCGGGCACCAACGTGCTCAGCACCACGCCGCTCCCCACGTCGATCTACGTCGATCCCCAGGATTTCCTCGGCGACGTCGCGTGTGACGGGCGCGACGGCGCGATGAAGAGCTACATCGCGACGCTCGTGGATCGCACGCAGCCCGAGGCGCCCATCACGCTGCCTTGGTCGCCGCCCACGTCGTGCACGCAGCCCGTGTATTTTCGCTACGTCACGGCCGAGCACGTGTACGACGCCAAGGTGAAGGGCTACGAAGAGCTCGCCGACACGCTCGTCCCCGCGGGCGGCGTGGTCTCGGGCAATGGCAACCTCAAGGACAAAGCAGCGATTGAGGCCGCGGGCGGCAACGAGTCCCAAGTGCCCATCCTGGAGCCTCGTTGGGTCACCGACTGCATCACGCCCACGTCGGTCAACACCAACGGTCCTGCGCCCGTGCTCGGCTGTCTCCCGCTCGACGATCGGGGCTCCTCCCCCACCGGCATCTTGGTCGATCCCAACGCGGCGCTCGGCGGTGCGTTCGCGTGCACGCCTTCGGGCGACGTTTCGTCGTTCTCCATCACGCCCGAAGACCCTTCGTTCCCGGCCCAAAGCGGCATCGCGTGCGGCGGCACGGGGGCGGCTTACGAGACCAACGTCACGCCCGGCGTCCATTATCGCTTCACGGTGCGCGCGTATCTCGCGCTCTCTCCGCTCCCCTTCGCCGAAGCTTCGTGCCTCGCCATCCCCGAAGAGGGCGTCATCACCAAAGCGGTGTGCGATCCGCTTACGGCGCTCTGATCGTTTATCCGCCGTCGGAGGCTGCGTCTTCGGACGTGGCGTCAGAGGAGCCGGCGTCCACCTCTTCGACCACGAACGCGCACGCGGCGAGGTGCTCGGGATAGCCTTGCAGCACGCTGCAGGGCGGGTCGGTCGCGTAAAACGAGGACGCGAGCGCGACGCCCGTGCACTCGCCCATGGTCGGGACGCCCGACGCGGCGCACGCGGCGACCGCGTCGAGCGCGCCGAGACAAGCATTCAAGACCTCGGGCGTCGCCTCGTCCACGCCTTCGCCGAACGACCCTGCGATGCCGCGCAGGCAAGCGTCGCGGTAATAACGCTGGCACGAGTCCACGTCGAAGTCGGCTTGGCAGCTTGTCATCAGGCCGCAACGGCGGGTCTCGATGGCCCTGCACGTCTCGACGCCGACCGCGCCCGAGCCGCAGCTCGCGAGCGTCCATGCGAGCGGCCCCCCGAGGGCCATCGTGAGGAGGAGAGCACGTACCGCAAGGGGAGCCGATCGCATGGACACGCGTGGATTGCCCTAGCATGAGCGCTTTGGCCGGGCGAAATTTTCGGTACACTTTGGATCATGAGCGCCCTTCCGTACGCCATGTTCGATCTGCCGAGGAGCGCGGAGGACGCCCGGCGTTACGCGCGCGTCGAGAACATCTATCACCGCGGGCAGGACCTCGCGTGGGACGGGCGCGAGGTGCTCGCGGGGCTCTTCCACAAGCACGGAGATCCGCGGTTCTCGGCGGCGCAGCGCGAGGCGCTTTGGGGCGTGTTCGGGCCTATTTTGTGGGGTGAGCTCGCGGCGTGGAAGATCTCGGCGCAGCTCGCGGATCGTTTGGAGCCGCTCGAGGCCAAGATGGCCGCGACGAGCCAAGCCCACGACGAGGCAAGGCACTTTTACGTGATGCACGATTACTTGGAGCGCGCGACCGGCGGCGTCCCCAAGGCCATCCCGCGATCGAGCGAGCGGATCCTCGAGCTCGTGCTCAGCACGGACGATCTCGCGTGCAAGGTGATGGGCATGCAAATGCAGGTCGAGACGACGGCCCTCACGTTGTTTCAGCACGCGCGCGAGGCCAACATCTGCCCTGTGCTCACCGAGCTTTTGCCCTACTTCGAGAAGGACGAGGCGCGCCACGTGGGGCTCGGCACCCAGGTGCTCCCCATCTTGATGCGATCGATGAGCCGGCTCGAAGGCGCGAGGCTCAGCGCCTTCGCGCTCCAAATCACGTTTTGGCTCATCGCCTCGAACAAGGCCATGGAGCCCTCGCTCGTCGCGCTGGGCCTCGATCCGCGCCGGATCTTGGAGCTCGCCAAGTCCAAACAGATGATCGTTTGGGAGGAGCTCTGGCGCGCGACGGGCAAGAGCGGCACCGAGGTGGGCGACGTCATCGCGCGAGGCATGGAGGCCATCGCCAACGCCGCGTGGCCTCCGCACGAAGATCGCAGCGTGGTCGGCCGCGCGCGCGCGTTCGTCAAAGGGCTTCGGGGCGGCGTCGAGCAGGTCCCGACCACCATCGCCCCCGAGTGAGCGCCGGGGGCATCATGGCTCGCTCATGGGATTGCGCTCCGCTTGACGAGCACACGGAGGACGTGTTTTTGCTCTGCCCCGTTCAGGGACGGGTGTCTTGATCGTTGCATGACATATTCGATCTTCACCTCTCTTCCTACAACGTAGAGGGATCTGTCCCCAAGCCTTGTCCATTGCGTCAAAGCGCCCCCACCATCCAGCTCGAACTCGGGCCAGTCACCGTGTCCGGTCATGAATACGCGCGAGATAACCCCGCGAGTCACGTGCTTGGGGATGCGCCCTTCAGCGATGGCCATCCACCAATCTTCGGATCCATAGAGCGCGACATCCGGGACCACCCCAAACGTCGTTGTCGTCGAGGTTGCCCTCTGGATATTCTCGATAGTCTCCGCGTCTTCAGCCAGATCATATGCGGTAACCCACTCTTCAGCGTGGTACTCCGCAACAATCATGATACGACCGACGATGTTGTCATTGAGCTCGTTCAGGCGCTCCGCCGGGATCCAATACTCCGTGTGGTCTCGACCCCCTGCGACATGCTCGTCGAACTGGGCGAGGTACTCGGTGCGTACATCGAAGCGGGTGACATACCCGGAGCCATCGGCCTTTACGTTCCATTCGCGCGCGATCTTCTTTGCATACTCCTCCTGTACTACCGGATAGAAGATCGGCTGCTCCGGCAGGCGTGGAGGGAATCTTCGAAATCCAGAGGCTTTGATCAGCTCGTGCTCTTTGGGTCCTACAGGACGAAACAGGGTGATGGCGCTCATTAAAACGCGTGCTCCAACAAGATCATAGTTGTATTCAACAGGCGCTGTTGATGGCCAGGTTGAACGGTGACAACGCCCAAGCGAAAAATAAAAGGATCGATTGCCCTGCTGAAATCGAACATCTGAAAGGTAGTCCTGGGCACGTCCACACGGACGATAGCAGCCAGATCGGGATATCGATCCGCGAACTTAAGCACTTCTTCAAGGCTCAACCCAAACTGTTTCCCAGCAAGGCTGTCGCCTCCGGGGGCGGGGCGGAAAATTTTATTATTCATGATGTCGTTAAATTCCGCGGGAGAGACGGCGCGATACATCGAAACGGCATCGGTTGTCGCGGCACCCTCCCCAGCCTCAGCCCCCTGAAGGACTGCCTTCGCGACATCCTTGGTTTCATTGGCCGCCATCTCCTCCAACGCAAGGACAGATCCCCTCACGAATGCCGGATGAAGCTTTGCGACCCCGCTGAGCACCGCAACTGTTGAGCTGATGAAGCCGACTGCATGGGTCGTGAGGTTGGCAACGGATGTGCCCGGCGCAATCTCCCGCGAAAAATTCGCGACCGCAACCGAGGGTTGACCGTTCAACTGCCGAATCGCGGCGAGCCCGTTGGGCGCCCCATCCGGGGGAACCTGGTAAGGCCGCACATACGGCCCGGGAACAGGCATGAAGAACATGAAGAGCGGGATCTTCTCGCGAAGTTCTTCGTCCGTCATGCGTCGCGGCTTCGGCCCGAGGATGGATCCGCCGGGCGCCTTGGGGCCAACAGGCAAGCTCACAGGGCGCTTGTCCTCGACGGCTTGCACGGGCGGCGGGCTCTTCTGGTGTGAGCCCGAGCTGCCAGCGTTGGGGAGCGACGAGAGAGAAGGAGGCCCGCCGTAGCCGGGGCCGTACGAACCTGCCCCCTCGACGCCTGGAGTGGAGACCCAGCCTGTGCCGCCCAAACACTCCAGACCAAGGCAACCCATGCTGCCGTCCGTCCACGGGTCAAATCCGGTGGGGTCTGTCAGGTTGGTGGGGCTGTTCCACACGTACGCAAAACGGTTGTAGCTTTGGCTCCTGAATGGGTCGGTGACGTGCGGATCAGGAGAGATGAATCGCCGCGTGACCGGATCGAAAACCCTCCCGCGCATGTTGATGAGCCCCAGCTCGTCGTCGTGCTCATGGCCGGTGAAGCCGAGGCTCGGATCGCCGCTGAACGCGGAGAGGGCTGCGCCGTCTTGATCGCGACGGCCGCCGAAGGGCTCATAGTGAAGGCGCTCGACCAGCGCGCCGGCCGCGTCCGTGACCGCGATGACGCTGCCGAGCGCATCCGTGTGGAGGTAACGCGCTTCGGAGGCCAGTGCGCCCTCTTCGTAGTCGAACCGAGCGATAAGGCCCTCTCCACCGGCCACGTAAAACACGTGATGAGTCCCTGCCGCGCCCACCCTGCGCTCGTAGAGGCCGCCGAAGGTCAGCACCTCTTCGCTCGCGCTCTGCTTCTTGATGCGCGCGCCTGAGGCATCGTAAAAAAAGCTCGTGACGCCCGCGCTCGTGGTGACGGTGCGCGGCAGGTCGCGCTCGGTGAAGGTTACGTCGCGCCCCGGAGCCTTGGTTTGCCGGCCTCTCGCGTCGTAGGAGTAAGCGCCAAACGTGTTGCTCGTGACGGCGTGAGGCATGCCGTTTTGCGCGTAGGTGTGGCTCTCCGTGAGCGCGCCGTTCTCAACAACGCCCGTCAGATTACCGAGGTTGTCGAAGGCGTAGTGGGTGTCGCGAAGGGGCGAGACGGCCGGGGGGACGCCGGGCGGGCCTTGGATGATGCTCGAACGCGACCAATGAACGAGGCGATGGAGCGCATCGTATTCGTATGAGTCTTGTCGATTCGCCTTGAGGTCTGTGCGCGTGGAGACGAGCCCGGCAGCGTCGTAGGTGTAGCCGAGCGAGACGTCGGGCCCCTCTTGGAGCGCGCTCAAGCGGCCTGTTGTTGCGTCGTATTGCCGGCCTTGCAAGAGGCCATTGCCCAAGGTGGCTTGGACGAGGCCATCCGGGCCCACGTCATCCGCCGCCCAAAGCTTGTGTTGGGTGAGCGTCGCCGCGTCAAAGACGGTCTTGAGGTAGCCCGCGCTGTTGTAGGTTTGGCCGATGGAGAAGCGAGGAAGGCCGGGCGCCTCGGGATACAGCAGCGTATCGAGCCGGCCTTGGGCGTCGTAGTGGTAGTCGAAGGTGAAGTGATCGACGCCGGTCTTGAGCATGCGCCACGCGAGGCGCCCCTTCGTGTCGTAGCTGTAGACCTCTTTCACGCCGTCCGTGCTCGACGTGCCCGCGAGCTTGCCGATGCCGTGAGCGGCGGTGTCCCATGTGAAGCTCGTGACGCCATCGGTGTCCGTGCGTTGTTTGAGCCGGCCGATCGCGTCGTATTCGTAGCTGATGGGGAGCGCGGCGGGCGGCAGCTCGGCCGTACGCTGGCTAAAGCCGTTGTAGGTCGAGACGTGGAGGCCCGCGTTGGGCTCCTGGATCCACGTGCGGCGCCCGAGATGGTCATAGCCCATCGACGTGACGTTGCCCTTGGGATCGGTGATGGTGTCGAGCTGGCCAAAGGCGCCATAAGCAAACGTGGTGGTGAGCGCTTCATGGCCGATAAGCTCCACCCGCTCCGCGACCCGGCCATCCACGTCGAACAAGGTCGCCGTCTCGTTGAGCTTCGGATCCCATGTGTGGGTCGCAAAGAAGCTATAGGTGTGGGTCGTTGTCGCGCCGT
>CAYTJL010000064.1:0-39441 GCA_964437785.1 uncultured Polyangiaceae bacterium | reverse complement strand
GGATGAACTCGTCCCACTTGCCGCTCTCGGCGTAGAAGACCTCGAGGTCGTCCCAGCGACCGAGCGTGAGGTACTTCTTCTTCAGCGCCTCCTGCGCCTTGCGCTCCTGCGGGTTGAGCGCGAGGAGCTTCTGCCACGCCTCGACGGCCTTCTCGTCGTCGTTGAGGCGCTCGCCGTAGAGCGCGCCGAGCTTGCCGAGCAGCGCCTCCTTGGCCTTGCTGTCGAAGGTGATGTCGGTCTGGAGCTCGAGCACCTCGGCGAGCTTCTGCCAGTCCTTCGCGCGCTCGTGCAGGCCCGCGAGCGCGTTGAGCGCCTCGGCGTTCTCCGCGTCGTTCGCGATGACCTCGTTCCAAAGCTCGATGCAGACCTCGGGCTTCTTCACGCGCTCGGTCGCGAGCTTCGCGACCTCCAAGAACTTCGCGGCGCGCGCGCCGCCCTCGGGCATGGCCGCGGCCTCGCGGCGCATGAGCCCGATGAGCTTCTCCCAGTCGCGGCGCTTCTCGTAGCTCTGGCGCAGGAAGTCGATCGCCTGCGCGTGCTCGCCGTCGATAGCGAGGATCGCTTCGAAGCACTTCACGGCCTCGGCGGCGTTCGAAAACTTGGTCGTGTAGAGGTCGGCGGCCTTGCCGTAATAGTCGATCTTCTCGGTCGGATCGTCGACGGCCTCGGCGATCTCGATGAGCGTCTTGACGTACTCGTTGTAGCGCTTCGCGGCCTCTTGCTTCTGCGCCTTGGCGAGCAGCTCGCCGATGTCGACGGCGGGCTTGGCGGGCGGCGGCGCGGAGGGCGCAGCCGGCGCGGGAGGAGGCGCGGAGGGCGCAGCGGGTGGCGGCGCGGGGGTCGCCGCGACGGGCGCGGGAGGAGGCGCGGAGGGCGCGCGGGGCCCGTCGGCGGGAGGCTCCGCGGCGGGCTCTTCGACGGAGACGTCGACGCCGACGTCGACCGTCTCGGCGGGCGCGTCAGCGGGGACGCCCGCGCCGAGCTTCTCACCGATCTGCGCTTCGAACGCGGCGACGTACGGGTGCTCCGGCGCGATGGACGAGAGCTTCTCGAACCACGCGCGCGCGCGCATCAAATTGCCGACCTCACGCCAGATGATCGAGCCCGCCTGCGCGACGAAGAAGGGCGACTCGTTCGCGCCCGCGGCGCGCTCGGCGAGCTGGATGACCTTCTCCCATTCGCCTTGTTTCTTGCCCCACATGTCGCGGAGATACGTGAAGGCGGCGTCGTTCGTGGGATCGTGCTGGAGCGCCTCTTCGAAGAGCTCGGCGCCCTTCTCTTGGTTTTGCAGGCGGAGGACCCAGCGGACGCCGTAGCGGAACGCGGCCTGTCCGCGCGCCTTGCCGCTCAACGTCCCCAAGATCCTGCGCTGCGTCTCGGCGATCGCGGGGACGCGATCCTCGTCCATCAAGAGCTGCTCGAAGAGCCTCGCCGCTTGTTGGTCGGAGGGATCGGCCTCGTACGCGCGGCCGAGGAGCCCCTCGACCTCACCGGGCGAGAAGCGCTTCGAGACGCGCGCGGAGCGCAGATAGATGCGCGCGCGCGCGGCGGGTCCGACGGTGACGGCCTGCTCCATCAGCGCGTCGAGGTGCGCTTGCCACGTCCCGTCGTCGACCTGCACGTCGCCGAGGCACGCCCTCGCTTCGTCGCTCGTCGAGCCCGAAGCGCCGAGCGCGCGCGCGTAGACCGAGGTCGCGTTCTCGTAGTCGGCAGCGTCGCAGAGGACGTCGCCGAGCTCGATCAACATGCCCGTGGTCGCGGGTGTGTCCCCGAGCGCCTTGAGCTCCATCTCCAGGAGCTTCTGCACCATGTTGAGCTTGCCGATGACCCAGTAGATGCCGCGCGCGTAGCGGAGCGCGTCGACGAGCTTGGGGTTCAGCTTGTAGGCGTCTTGAAAGTGTTTGAGCGCCTTGACCGACTGGAGGAATTTCTCCTCGAGCACGCGGCCGAGCTTGAAGTGGTACGACGCTTTGGTCGCGGCGTCGCTCTCCGACGCGATCCCTTTCTCGAGCTCTTCGACGAGCCCTTGCCAGTCATGAACCGACTCGAGGTGGTGGAGACGCTGCGCTGCATCCATGGCTTTTTTGGCTTGCCCTCAGGCCGCTTGCCGGCCCACGACACGAACCGTCGACGTCATCTCGCGCCTCATCGGCGCACCCACAACTGCTCCGCGCGCTGTGCTGCAAGGCGTGCGCGGTCGCCGCCGATCAACTTCTACTGCGCGCCGCTCCCGAGCTTGTTGAGCAGCGCTTGTGCGGTCTCGCACTCGGCCTTGTACGAGGTGGACTTGGCGCTCTTGCAAGCCCGCGAGCTGAAGCCCTTGAGCTTCGCGATCGCGTCCGCGGAGCGCGGCGGGTTCAGCAGCGCGTACGTGCTGCCGAGCGCGTACAGGATCAGGATCGAGTCCGGCCCGTCGCCCGCGACCTTCTGCGCGGCTTCGAGCTCGGTCACCTGCTCCGCCGTGTTGCCGCGATCTTGGTGGACCTGCGCGGTGAGCATGTGGATCCCGAACAGCGCCTTCATGTGGTTCGGGTCCGTGGGCTTCGCGAAGCTCTTCGCCTCCTTCAGCACCTGCTCGGCCTCTTTGTGGTGGCCGAGGCGGATGTAGAGGTCGGCGAGCACCGGGTAATACGAGAGGTTGTTCGGATCGTGCTCGATCGCCTTCGTATAGTTCTCGAGCGCCTTTTGCTCGTCGTCGGTCCACAAGAAGACGTGGCCGAGCTCCTCGTAGCAGGCGGCGTAGTTGGGATCGGCCTCGATGCACTTCTGGAAGGGCTCCTTGGCCTCCTCCCACTGCACCGTCTTCTTCTTCGCGAGCTGCTCCAGCGCGAAGCCGCGCTCGAGCCAGTAGTTCGCGTACTTGGGAGCGAGCTGGCACGCGCGCGCGGTGGTCGACACGACCTTGTCCCACTCTTCCTTCTTTTTGTACGCCAGCGCGAGCTTGAAGAAGATGCGGTGGTTCGTCGGATCGAGATGCGTCGCCTCGTCGTACTTGGCGATCGCGCCCTCCACGTTGACCTTGACCTCGTTGTCCGCGAGGTTCTCTTTGGCCACTGCTTCTTGGCGGTTGCGGCTGCACCCGCTGCTCAAGAGTCCGATCGCCACGAGGGACGCGGCCACAACGCTCCTGCCCAGCAACATTTCAGAGCTCACCTTTCTCACGAGCTCGCGGCCCGTTCGGCGCGCTTTTGAGATCTAAAAAAGGCGTAGAAAAAAGCGCACCGCAACGATCGCGGCGGACGCGAGAATAGGCGTAGCGAAGCACGGAAGTCCAGGCCCGAAGCGGCTCGGCGTGTCAGGGCCAAAACGGATTGTAGAGGGGGGACAAAAGCGCTGCGCCCCGCGGAGCTCTCGCTCGCGGGGCGCGCGCTTTGATTGCGATCAGATCGATCAACCGGACATGCCGACGATGATCAACACGCCGGGCGTTTGGGGGACCTCTCCGGTCCCCCCATCGTCAGCCACCGGGGCTGAACATGATCGGATACGTGACCGTGACGATGCCGCCTTCAGGCTGCGGGAACGACAACCCGTAGAAGGCGCGCACGACGCACGACACGACGTTTCCATCGGGCATGTCCGAGCCGCCGTTCTGCACCTGCGAGACCGCGCCGTCGCGACCGATGACGAAGCGCACCGACACGCGTCCTTGCAGGTTGGGGTTGTTGCGCAGACCGTTCTCGTAGCAGAGGCGGAAGCGACCGAAGTTCTGGCGCACGATGCGCTGGATGACCTCGGGCGGGAGGCGACCGCTGACCTGCGTCGCGCCCATGCGGACCTGCGGGGGCTTGGTGCGGTGCGAGCCGCCGAGGCGACCGTGGCCCGAGCCGAAGCCTTGCCCGGTGCCGGTGCCGGCGCCGTGACCGAGCGTGCCGATCGAGCCGAGGCCGATGCCTTCGCCGCGACCGCCGCCGCCTTCGCCGATGCCCGAGAGCCCGAGGCCGCCCGCGCCGAACGACTCGCCGATCTCGTTGCCCCACATGTTGCCGCGCGCGCTGAGCGGATCGTTGCCGAGCGAATCGTCGCGGCCCCACGGCGCGGTCGGCGCGTTGGGATCGCCGCCGGCGCCCGAGTTGAGCAGGCCGATCATGCCGAACTCCGCGGCGTCGCGGAGCGCAGCTTGACGCGCGATGTGCGGATCGCGGTTGTCCGCGGGGCCTTGCACGCCGTAGCGGTTGCCGGAGGCCTTGGAGTTCGGGTTGCCCATCGAACCCTCTTCGCCCTTGGCCCTGGTGCCGGTGCCGCCCTCTTTGTTGTCGGCCTTGTTCTCGGCGACCTGCTCGGTCTCCTTCTGCTCCATCTCCTTCTCGGCCGCGGCCTGGAGATATTGCTGAATGAGGTACTGCTGATCGGCCGAGATGTCGCCCGAGTCAGCCGCCGACGACGACGGCATGAAGAACGCCATCGCCGCGAGCAGACCCGCGTGCACCGCGAACGAGAGGCCGGTGTAGAGCAGGCTCTGCGTGTCGAGCTGGAAGTGCCCGGCGACGGCGCGGCCCGCGCTCACCGAGGAGACCTGGAACACGAGGCCGCCGATCTCGACCTTCGCCTTGGAGCCCGCGGGGAGCGCGATCTGGTGCGCGCCCGAGAGCTCCGCGCACGGCTGCGTGCGGCCCGTGTCGATCGCTTGTTGGATCGTGATCTTGGGCTGGCCCGCGATCTCGATCGTGCCGGTCGCGCGCGGGAGCAGCACGACGGCGACCGTGCCGCCGCGATCCGCGAGCACGATGGGCGCGCGCGTCGTCCCGAGCTTCTCGGCGGGGACGAAGAAGTCGCACGTGAAGTTCTTGCCCTCTTCTTCGCCGACGTAGAACGAGCGCGGCGGCGTCAAGTGCGAGACGTGGAGCACGTTCTGCTCCCAGAGGATCATCACCTCGACCGAGGCCGCGCGGCTGTCCTCGACCTCTTCCGGCGGGACGTCGGGCGCGCTCTTGACGAGCGTGTACGTGTACGAGCCTTCGGGCGCGTCGTGCGGGACCTCGTCGGCGTCCGGCTGCTTCTGCGCGAAGGGGTTGTTGAACGCGAACGGGTCGGAGCCGAACGGGTTGGCGGCGGGGCCGGCGGCGGCGAACGGGTTCGAAGACGCAGCTCCGAACGGGTTGCTCGCGGCGGGCGCGCCGGCGGACGCGAACGGGTTGGATCCCGGCGCTGCGGCGAAGGGCTTGCCGGCGGGCGCTGCGGCCGCGACGGCGACGGGCTCAGCGCGCTCGAGCACGATGCGCGTGTTGCCGATTTGGAGCTGATCGCCCGGCTTGATCTTGCACTTGTTGATGCGGGCTCCGTTGACCATCGTCCCCGGCTCGTTGCCGAGATCGATCAACGTGATGTCGTCCGGCGAGCCCACCTCGATAACGGCGTGCATGCGCGAGGCGAGCTCGTCGTCGACGCGAAGATGGCTCTTTGCGTCTTTGCCAACCTTGACGATGTCCTGCGCGACGGTCTCGCGGCGCAGGAGCGCATCGTTCTGGTAGAGCGCGAATGTCAGCGCGACCTTTTGCTTGCCTTCCATCGGAGTCAGCCTTCCCTTCGATTCGAGCCGGGCTCACCGGCTTCGCGCTCTCCGCGCGCTTTCGTTCTTTGTCGCGTGGAGAGGATAACAAGACGCGATCACGCGTCCCTGCCCAGGCCACGCTCGCACCTAGGCGGAGAGCGACCGTGAGCGCTCACCCGACCGGGGTGAGCGCTTGGCCACCCTCGCTTGCTACAGGTTCTCGACCGACTTGAGCATCTCAGGGACGAACGAGGTCCGCGGCCTGATCAGCGTGGTGCGCACCGGCCCGGGACGGACGCGAATGGTCGCGTCGTTGGGCCCGAAGCCACCCGCGTTGAGCGGATCGTCGGTGAACTCGTACCCGTATCCATCTTCCTTCTTGCCTTTGCCCTGGGCCAGCGCCTCCGTGGCGAAGAGCATCACGCCCAGAGCTGCGATCACCGTCGCGCCCACGCGAGTCGACTTCTTCATTTCCAACCTCCTCGCAACATTCCGCTCGGATTACAGTAAAAGTGTACTACGTTTGCGGGCGCCGGGTCAACGGTGAAAACAAGCCCTTCTCGATGATTGAATGGACAAAATCGACGGCGCTGCGCGGATGAGTCGTGTGTGCGTGTCGTGCGCCTGTCTCTCATGCTCAGAAGGACCGAACCTGCAGCTTGCCCGCGGGATGACAGTCGATTTTACCCAAGGTTCCTTGGGTAACGAAATTTGAACCTCTGGCAGAACGAAACAGTCTGGCCGTTTCGATCGCCGGAGTGTTCTCGTCGTCATGAGGAGTCATGACGGACGAGCGTCCTCGTGGCCGGGACGAGCATTCTCGTCGATCGGAGGAGCGTTCGTTGTGAAACGGGAACGGGAGCGGGGAGGGGGACGAGAACCGCTCTCCCGGGCAGGAGAGCGGTTTGGAAGGGGCTACTTCTTCTCTTCCTTCTTGTCGTCCTTCTTGTCGCCTTCGGCGCCTTCTTCGCCTTTGGCGTCGGCCTCGGCTTGCTTCTGCTTCATCTCGGCGAGGGCGGCCTTGCGCTGCGCCTCGGACTGCTTGTTGAACTCGATGATTTGATCGATCTCGCTCATGCGGTCCTTCGAGCGCTTGACCGCATCGGCGAACTCCGTGGCGCTCCCTGCTTTTTGCACGAACTCACCGAAGAGCTTCTTCGCGTTGAGCAGCTCGCCCTCGCCGCCGGGGCCGCCCGATTTGGCCTTGTACTCTTGCGTGAGGATGGCCTCGTTGTAGTAGGTCTCCGCGCGGTCGGGCGCGATCTGCTTGGCCTTCGCGAGCGTCTCGGAGGCCTCCTTGACCATCTTGTCGAAGTTCGAGTCGTCGATCTGACCGCGGATGGCGAGCGCCAACCCGAGGTGCGCGTCGTAGTCGTTCGGTTTGACCTTGATCGCCGCGCGATACGCCTCGTCCGCCTGCGCGAAGCCGCGGAACGAGAGGTTTACCGCGGCGTAGTTCATCTGCGCTTCGAAGAACGTCGGGTCGAGCTGGCGAGCGGCGTTGAACTCGGCGACGGCCGAGTTCAAGTTGCCGATCTCGACCTGGATCATCCCGGCGGTGTTGTGCACCGGCGCGTACTTGGGGTTCTTGCGGATGGCCTGCGAGCACACGAGAGCGGCGAGCTCGAGCGCCTGCGTGTTGACCTTCTGCTCTTTCTTGTTGGCGTTGCTCGCGGTCTTGCGCTTGCTGTCGCGCCCGGCCTTTTGCTTCGCCGTTTCGAAGTAGAGCAGCGCGAGCTGGTTGAACGCGGGCATGTACGAGTCGTCGACGGCGAGCGCGCTCTGGATGTACTTGCGCGCGCGCGCGAAGTCGTTCGCCCCGTCAGGGTCCTGCGTCTGGCTGTTGCGCTTGATGTAGAGCGCGCCCAGGTTGACGAGCGCCTCCACGTTCTTGAACTGCGCGTCGGTGATCGCCGCTTGGCGCAGCTCCGCGATCGCCTTGTCGATGTCCTTCTCGCCCGACTCGACGAAGGCGTACATCGCGAGCTGCGCGCGCGCGCGGTGATACTTGGGCTCCTTGTCGAGGATCTGCTTGAAGTACTGCTTGGCCTCCGTGTCCTTCTTGCAGCGCTGGTACGCGAGCCCCGCGTTGTAGGTGGCCTCGTGGAAGGGCTTGTCACCCTGCTCCTTGGCCGCGTCGAGGAAGAGCTGCGCCGTAGCGGTGCACGTCGCGTCGTTCCAGTCGCCCGCCTTCTCGTGCTGAGCCATGGCCTCGAGGCCGGCGGAGAACTTGTTCGCCGCCGCCGCCGACACCTCTTGGCCCTTGCCGTCCGTCGGCCCACCCGCCGGGGCCTTCGCGTCTCCGGTGCCCGAGCCGCCGCAGCCAATCGCTCCGAGGAGGAGCGCGATCGCTCCGAGCTTCATCATGGTCTTCATCGCGTTCCTCCTCACTTCTTGATCGCCTTGTCGAGCGCGCTCTTCTCTTTGGATTGGCCCTTGTCACCAGGCTTGTCGCCGGCCTTGTCCGCAGGCTTGTCGCCGGCCTTGTCCGCAGGCTTGTCGCCGGCCTTGTCGTCCTGCGGGGGAGGCGCGTCGATGCGGTACGTGGTGCCGTCGATGTTCAGCGCGGAGGCCGGGTCGTGCAGGCTGGAGCTGATGCGCGACGGAGACCCGCGGAACTCGTCGATGAGGTGATACTCGGCCGCGTAGTACTTCGAGAGCCACTCCTCGCACTTGCGCGAGTACTCGTCGAAGAACTGGTACTTGACCGAGTAGTCGAGGCACTTCTTGTACGCCGCCTTGGCCATCTGCTTCTGCGGCTCGCTCGCCTCGTCCAGCTTCGCGTAGTACTCGCCGCGGAGCTCGTCGAACGTGAGGTCGGCCGTGCCGGGGACGATGCCCTTGCCCTTCCACTCCTTCGGGATCGGAGCGGCGCGGAACTCGGCCACGAACTTACCCCACATGCCTCCCACGCGAGAGCCGGCCGCGATGACCCACTTGGGCGGAGGCGGCTGGAGGTCGAGGATCTTGATGTACTCCTTCTCGGCCTCTTCGATCGCGGGGCGCTTCTTCTTGATCCAGTCGCCGACCTTCGTGTTGATGTGCTTGAGCACGTCATCGCGCTGGCCCGAGCCTTTGTACTCGGGGAAGCGGATCTTATCGACGTCCTTGCGCTTGATCTCCGCGAAGAAGAAGAGCGCTTCGCCGACGGCGGTGAGCGCCTTGAAGACGCGGCGGTCGTCGTTGGTCGCGGCTTGGATCTTCTTGATCGCCGCCTCGGGGTTCTTCCACGAGTCGCGGACCTTGGCGTACTCGCCCGAGGCCTGCGACGCGCTGTTGAGCCGGACGAGCACGCGGCCCATCAGGGCGTGCGCTTGGATCTGCACGTCGAGCGTCGCGTTGCGATCGATCTGACCCATCGCGCTGGAGAGCCGCTTGCGCGCCTCGCCCCAGTCCTCGCGCTCGGCGTAGTGCGCGCCGATCGCGAACGCGATGGCCGCGCTCTGCGCAGGCTTCTGCGAGCCGAAGATCTTGCCGAACGTGTCGGCGTCCCTGATCGCTTGGTCCTCTTGGCCGAGGCCGAGGCGCATGACGACGGCGTCGGAGAGCGCGTCGGCCGCTTTGTCGGCCTTGGGGTTGCCCTGCGCGTAGCGCTCGTACCAAGACGCGGCCTCGTCGTAGACGGCGATCGCCTGGTAGTTGCCGCCGATCTCGTAGATGGCCTTCTTCGCGGGCTCGGTCTGCTCGAGGTGGTACTTGGGATCGATGAGGATCCTGCGGACCGCGATCGCCTTCGCGATGAGGCGCGCCGACTGGAACGCGCGCGCGGAGTTGTAGAGCACCTCTTCGGCGCGCTCGCACGCGGGCTGCTTCTGCTCGCACGCCTGCTCGCTGTACTTCTTCCAGAGGTCGAGGTACGCGGTCGCCGCCTTCTCGTACATCTTCGGCGCGTCGGAGCCGCCGCTCTTGTCAGCCGCCTTGACGAGCTCCTCGGCGCGGAGGCGCTCGATGTCGCGCTGGATGCGGATCAGGATGCCGCACTGCTCGGCGTTCTCTTTCTTCTTCGCGTCGTCCTTGCAGAACGACTCGATGAACTTCGGGACGTCCTGCGCCATGTCGTCGTAGCAGGACGGGCGCGTCGGCTCGATCGCGCTGCCGAGGACGTTGAGCGCTTCGAGGTAGAACTGGGCCGCGTAGATGGCTGCGTCCTTCTCAGCGTGGTTGATGGCCACGTCGCGGAACGCGAGCGCCGCCTCTTCCCAGTGCTGCGCTTCGAGGAACGTGCGGCCGCGCGCGAACTTGACCTCGACGTAGTTGTCCTGCGCCTCTTTGTCGCCCTGCGCGGGCTTGATGTAGCAGAGGTACCGGTTGAAGGCGGTGATCATCCCCTTCTGCGAGTCGGTGAAGTCCTTGGGCGCGAGCAGCTTCGCGCGATCTTGCTGCTTCTTCTTCTCGTCGCCCTTCGCGGCCGAAGGCAGGTTGCCCGTGCCTTGCTTGTCTTTGCCGCCCTTGTGGAGCTCCGTGTAGATGTTCTGGTAGCAGAGCACCGCGGCGTACGCGGCCTCGGGCGCGGTCGGGCCCTCGGGATCCTCGGCGACCACGGAGTCGAAGGCGGGGCCGCACTTGGCCCAGTCCTTCTGGAAGTAGAGCAGGTCGGCCATCGCGTACTTGATCTTAAAGACGGTCGGCCAGTCCTCCTTCACGATGCGCGGGAACTCGAACTTGGTGAAGTCCTCCTGCTTGAAGTTCTTCACGACGTTGTCGTAGAGCTGCGCCGCGAGCTGCATCGTCTTCTTGTCGCCGGTGCCGCGCACGCCGCCTGAGCCGACGGCCTCCAAGTGCCACGCCATCGCCGTCTCGGTGAGGAGATCAGCGGTGATGTTGGCGCACTTGAGCTTCGCGTCCTCGGGGTTGCTCCCGTCTTTGACGAACTTGTTGTGGACGTCGAGCTGCCGGTTGAGCTCGCCCATGATGAGGCTCTTGTCGCCCGACTTCATGGCGAGCGTCGCCTCGGTGATGTGGCCTTGATAGACGCACATCTTGGGGCCGCGATCGCGCTGCATGAGGTCTTGGTAGAGCGCGATGCCTTCGAGGTAGTGGCCGGTGTCGAGGTAGTTCTGGCCGAGATCGTCCATCAGCTTGAACGTCTTGTCGGTGTTGACGCCCGTGTCACCCGACAGCGGCTTGATGAAGTCGTGCGCGCGCTTCGGATCGCCGGCGAGCGCGTAGATCGGGATGATGTCGCGGCGCGCGGAGACGGCGAGCTGCTCCGCGTTCGGGAGCTGCGAGTACTGCATGCCGTACTCGATGGTCTTCTTCAGCTCGCTCATCGCGCGGGCGAAGTCGCCCTTGTTCCAGTACACGTAGCCGAGCTTGTAGTGCGCGTAGCCCCACACTTTGTTGTCGGGCGGCGGGTACTTGATGACCTCGTCGTACGACTGCTTCGCGAGGTCCCACTTCGACGGATCGCCCTGCGCTTCGTTGAAGAAGAGCTCGCCGAACGCGAGGTACGCGTTCGGGATGAACTTCGACTGCGGCCAGCCTTGGATGAGCTCCAGGTAGACCTTGCGCGCGTCGTCGAGCTGTTGCGCCTGCTCGTACTCGTACGCGAGGTAGTAGAGCACCTCGTCCGTGCAGCCCGTGCTCTTCGCGGGGTCCTGCGCGTTCGTGCTCTGGCACCACTTGGGGTACTCGTTCTTGAGGCGCGTGTAGTAGTTGATCGCGGCCTTGCGCGAGGCGACGAGGACCTGGTCCGCCTTCTTGGCGTCGTCCTGGAAGCCCTGCGCCTTGCCGGGCGCGTTGCGCTTGGCCTCGTCGGCCTTGATCTGCGCCTCGGTCTTGTCGCGGAACGCGGCGGACTCGAGCTCGACGTAGCCCTCCGCGAGGCGCCGCATCAGCTTGGGCCGATCGGGCGCGCTCTTGGGCGTCGACGCGAAGAGGCTCTCGAGACCTTGGATCTCGGTCACGAGGAGCTGACGCGAGCGCGCGGCCAAGCGGTTGCGCCGCTCGTCGCGCTGCGCGGCGTTCATCTGCGCCGTCGGGTTATTGGGCTTGGTCTGCTGATCGCCCTTCTTCAGGTTCACGCCCTGCGGCGCGCCCTTGATGCTCACTTGCGGTTTCTTGCCGGTCGATTGGGTGATCTTCCCGCTCGGACACGCCGCGACCGCGTCTTTGGCCTGCTGCGTGATGCAGATGTCGGCCGCCGATGCCGGGCTGACGTTCAACGCCGCACCCGCGAAGAGAGCGGCAGCCCCCGCCGTGATGCGGAGCGCGCCGAGCACGCTGCGATGTCTCGGATTCCTCTCCATATGCCTGCCCTTCAACGTGAAAACTTCAGAAGAGACCCTTCGGCGCGGGCCCAGCTTGGGTGTGACAGGCGCCGGGAGGGGAAGAACGATTGAGCTCTACTTGCCGCACTTCGAGACGAACTGCTGCCGGTAGAAGCCGAGCTCGTCGCGCCAGTACTCGCCATCGAAAGGCCAGAGGACGTGCTCGGAGTCCGGCGTGATCCGGCCGGAGATGAGCGCCTCCTCTTTGGTGATCTGGCCGCTCACGACCTGCTGATCGAGCTTGTTGCGCTCGGCCGCCGTGATGTCGATGAGGATCTTCGACGCGTCGCGGAGATGCTCGTTGAGCTCGTCGAGGTTGCGCTGATAACGCTCGCGCGCGAGCACGCCGGCGTTGCGGATCGCGAGGTCGCGCGCGAGGTTGAGCGCGTCGGTGACGTCGTTGCCGAGCGGCGAGTTGCGGAAGCCCGCGGGCGCCTTCTTGAAGCGCGCCTCCTCGTCGTCGAGCACGCGCACGTACTCGAGGTTGCGGAGGAGCTGGCGATCGGAGAGCGCGTTCTCGACGACGGGCTTGATGGTCGGCGAGAGGTTCGCCTTGCCCTCGCGGACCTCCTTGAGGAACGTGAAGAACTGCTGCTCGCTGCCCTCGCCCTTGAAGCGGTTGAGGATCGCCTCGAGCTCCTTCTTGATCGGCTCGTACTTCTTCTTGAGGCGCGCGCCGATCGTGGTCGCGTCCTCGTATTGGCAGATCGTGAACGAGATGACGGCGCGGAGGATGTCGGCCTCCGGGTAGAACGAGTTCGGGAAGTACGGCGAGTCGATCGTGTGGATGTTGCCGAGCGCGTGCTGGTAGTCGCCGGCCATGAAGTACGCCCACGACTCTTCGAAGAGCGCGTCGAGCCAGTACTCGCTCGCGACGTCCACGCGGTTCCAGTACTTGACGGCGGCCGAGAGCTTCTGCGAGTCGATGGTCGGCACGTTGTCGTCGCTGAGGCGCACCGACGCGGAGTAGTACGTGCGCGCCATCGAGAGGTACGCGAGGTCGCGCATGCGGGCCTCGTCCTCGACGCCTTCGACGCCCTCGTCGAGCGCGGTGACGATGCGCTGGAACGACTTGACCGCGGGGACCGACTTGCGGAGCTGCACGTACGAGATGCCCGTGAAGAACTGGGCCTGCACGAAGTACTTGCTCTTCTTGTCGACCTTCTCGAAGAGGCTGATGCCCTCCTCGTAGTTGCGGTTGCGGTACTTGTACCGGCCGAGGAGGTAGTTGAGCTGCCAGTACAGATCGCGCTGCTGCGGGTTGTTGAAGCGCGCGATCTGATCGTTCTTGTACTTGCCTACGCGCTCGATGATGTCGGCGGGCTCGGGGAGCTGCGTCGCGAGCTTGGAGAGCCAGAGCAGCGTCTCGTTGAACTTGAGATGGCTCTGCTTGTCGGCGATCGCCGAGAAGATGCCGTAGCTCGCTTGATAGAACTGGAGCCGGTAGAGACAGATCGCGAGGTGGTACTGCGCGATCTGCTTGTTGCCGGCGTCGTCGCCGGTCTCGCCGTCGACGACGCGCTTGAGGATCAGCGCGGCCTCGCTCCATCGCTCGGCGTCGAAGAGGCGCTTGGCCTGCGCGGCCTCTTCGGTCATCTGCCCCGCGACGACCGGCCCTTCCTCCGCCTCTTCGAGCTGGATCTCGCGGGGCTTCTCGCCCGGCTTTCCTTTGCCGTCCTTCTTGTCTTTGGCGTCCTTCTTGTCTTTGGCGACTGCTTGAGGCTTCTTTCCCTGCGCGAGCGCAGCGCCTGCGGGGGTGAGGGTCAGGGCAGAGGCGAGAAGGCAGAAGGTGGCGAGCCGGGTCCGCATCGATCTTCCTCGCATTCAGGAGGGTGGGCGATTTCAGTGACTCCGCGGCGGGATTCGGTCATGGACCGCATCCGCACCCTTGGAGCACCAAAAACTTCAATAGAATCAACGAATAGTGAGGCGTTGGGCGGCGATGGTAGAGGCCTGCCATGGACGTTGTCAAGCGGCGCTCTCGCCTCGATGCCCTCGCCCGCAGCCGGTCGGACACGTGATGAGGGGCCCAGCTTGGGCCGCACGCGCGCACGATGGGGCACCCGGAGGGGTCCCCAACCCCCGGGGTTGCTCTCGGTGATGGAGAGCGTCATCGCGAAGCTCCACGCTCCGACGCGCGAGCGATGGAATGGTTCCAAAGACAGGCGGCCTCCGTCGATGGCCTGTTGACGGTGCAGCGCTCCATCGACTAGCGTCCACGGGCGGGCGATGGTCTGCGCCGTTTTCAGATCCGTTCGAAAAAAAGAGCCCAATCCAAGCGCTGAGCGCGGATCAAAAAGGGCTCTCGTGTAGTCCGCATTCGAGGAGCATTCGTGCGATCTCCGCGCGCGTGTCGTGTATCCTCATGAGTCACTACCTCCAGGCAAGGAGCCCGAGCTGATGATTCGTTCCATCCTTTGTGGTCTGCTCGCCGTGGCCTCCGTTGGCGCGTTGGCGACCATCCCTTTGGCCTGCAAACCGGCTGGCATCGGTGACCCCTGCACCCCCGAGGACGAGTACCGATCGAACTTCGGCGGCTTCAAGCTTTCGGAGGAGAACATCGAGTCGCGCGCCTTCCAGTGCGCGACGCGCATCTGTCTGGTGAACCACTTCCAGGGCCGCGTGAGCTGCCCCGCCGGCCAGAAGAGCGACATCATCAAGAACTGCGATCCGAGCGCGAGCGGGAACGACGGGAGCAACCCGGCGTGCGGTACGGGCGAGAAGTGCGTCGAGTCCGAGACGCTCGCGCCCGAGTGCGATCCGGCCGTCCCCACGTCGTGCTCCGGCGTGCAAGGGACCGCGTGCGACAAGACGCGGAAGATCTGCGCCTGCACGCCCGGCGGAGCGCCTGGTCCCGAGGGCTACTTCTGCTCGTCGGACAAGACCTTCAAGACGTTCCTCTGCCACAAAGAGAACAACTGCCAGGCCGAGATCACGCCTGGCAACGACGCGCAGGGCAACGACGAGGCGACCCAGCTCAAGAACAACAAGGGCAAACAGTGCTGCATCCCGGGCACGGACACGCCGGTCGGCGTCCCCGTGTGCGGCCAGTGCAACTCGGCCGGCTTCCGCAACGCGATCAACTCTGTGTACTGCTCGTGCCGTTGCTTGCCCGAGGGCCAGCAGCCCGACGAGAAAGACAAGAACTTCAACTTCTGCACGTGCCCCTCGGGCTTCAAGTGCGAAGAGATCCGCAAGTTCGTCGGCCTCGGCGATCCGAACCTCGCGGGCAGCTACTGCATCAAAGAGAACTCCAAGTACCAAGACGAGAACCAGTGCGGCAACGTCGTCGGCAACGCCGACGCCGCGGACAACTGCAAGGGCCTCGAAGTTAATTGAACGATCGCGCCGAGGTCGGTGCGCGGGCCGAGCGGCTCGTCGCCGATCACCTCGCGCGGCTCGGCCTCACCATCCTCGGCACCAACGTCCGCGTAGGGCGCCTCGAGATCGACATCGTCGCCCGCGAGGGGCCGGTGATCGTCATCGTCGAGGTGCGCGCGCGCGGCGGCTCCTCGTGGCAGCGCCCGTTCGACAGCGTCGACGCGAAGAAGCGCGCGCGGATCCGGCGCGCGGGCGAGGCGCTCTGGCGGTCGCGCTTCCGAGGCGATCGCACGATCGAGCGCATGCGCTTCGACGTCGCGTCGGTCGACCTCGCGTCGCAGGGCGGGCCCGCGATCGAGATCGCGCGCGCCGCGTTCTGAGCATCAAGCCTCGAGCTGATCTTGCATCTCGGCGCGGAGCCGCTTGAGGAGCGTGATGCCGTCCTCGTCGAGCTCCTTGTGGCCGCGCGCGGATCGCGGCGCGTCCTCGAGCCTCTCCAGGATGGTGTCGACCTTCGCGATCTCGGCCTTCTGGCGCTGGCGGAGCTGCTCCACCATCTGCTCGAACGTCTCGAAGAAGTCTTGCAGCTCGTCGCCTTTGCGAAGCCGCTCGCGCAGCACGAGCTTGCCGCTGCCGACCTGACGGAGCAGGCGCTTCATCTTGAAGATGGGCCCCGCGACCTTGTGCGTGAAGACGATCCCCGCGAGCCCCAAGCACACGACGAGCAGCCCGAGCGCGACGACGAGCCCGCCCAAGAACCTCTTTTGTTGGCTCGCGACGTCGAGCGACTGCCGCTCGAGATCGTCCGCGCGCTTCGCGAGGTACGCCGCGTCCTCTTCGAGCCTCTTCTGCTCGTCGCGGAGCTTCGCCTCGTCCTTCGCGCTCTCTTCGGCGAACGTCTTGGCGAGCTCGGGATCGTCTTTGTACTCCTTGGCGATGTTCATCGCGACGACCTGGCTCACGCGGCGGCTCTGCACGACCACCTCGCGCCCGCGCCGGATCGTCTCCTGCCCTTGTTTGACGGTCGCGCGACCCTCTTCGACCGCGCGCTTGCTCTGCCCGATCACCTCGCGGCTCGCGCCCCAGAGCAGGTAGCCGAGCGCGAACGAGAGCGTCAGCGCGATGCCGACGAGGAAGCCGGCGTACTTGAGCTGAAAGCGCCGATCGATGAGGTAGTTCTTGGGGCTGCGCTGATGGCGGCCTGTGTGCTCGGACGCCTCGGTCGTTACCTCGGGCATGGACTCTGTCCTCGGGGAGGGTAGGGGGAGCGCGGCTCGCGCGCGCTCGCAACGGATGAGCGTAAGAGACGGCCGCAGCCGCGTCTACATCGAGGCGGTGACCTTCTGGAAGCTCTCGATGGCGCTCTCGGCGCAGAGCTTCATGAGCTCACTCTCGCTCTGTACGTCCTTGCTGGGCGTGCCGCTCTGCGTGAGCTTCGGGACGAACTCCCCCTGGAGCGCTTTGTCGGGATAGGTCCACATGGACACGCGCACCGACTGCGAGAGGTTGCCGCCTTGATAGACCGGCGACTCGACCGTCGCGATCAAGAAGAAGCCTTTGAGCTTCTTCGATTTGACGATCTGTCCGCCCTGCGCGACGGTCTCGTTCTTGGGCGCGACCGCGTAGCCCTTCTTGGCGAGGAGCTTCGACTGCATCGCCGCGCGCACGATCGCGTCGACCTCGTCCGCGGGCCGCGATGTTTTGTTCGTCACTTGGATCGCGACGTAGAACTTGGTGTCGGCGCCGGGCGGAGGAGGCGCCGCCGCGCCCGCGGGAGAGCTCTTTTGGAGGCTCTCGATCGATTTCTCGATCTGCGTCTTGACGCCTTGGTTCGTCTCTTTGCTCTGCGCGGCGTTGAGGCACGGCAGCGCCGACGTCTTGCCGAGCTTGCCGAGCGCCGCCGCCGCCGCGACCTTCACCGACGCGTTCGCGTCCGCTGCGAGCGCGTCGCAGAGGGGCTTGACCGCGGCCTCGTCCTTGGAGGCGCCGAGCGCGAGCGCGGCTTGCGTCCTCACGCGGAAGTCATCGCTCGTCTTGAGCTGCTTTGCGAGCTCGGCGACCGTCGGCTCCGCCCACGCGAAGCTCGATAAGAGCGCGAGCGACGCGGCGACGATCGCGATGAACAAGCGGCGCATCGAATTCGACAAACTACACGAGGGCGGCGCGTGATGGGGAGCCCTCTTCCTCGGAAGCTTCCACGATAGGCGGCGCATCGGCTCGCTTGGACGTTCCACGCGCGAGGCGCTTCACTCGCGCGCCGAGCTAACCAATAATCAGCGCGTGTCCCCGCGTGCGACGATCGCCTACCTCGTGCTCTCGTGGCTCGTCCTGTGGGGCGTCTCGGATGCTCACGCGCAACGCAAGCAGGACCCTCCCCCTCCGAGCGGGCTTCGGATTCATCTCCGGGGCACGTCCGAGATCCAAGCCGCGCCCGCGTCCGAGCCGCTCGGCTTCTCGGTGAGCGGCGTGCTCCGCGACGACGCGGGCAGCCCCATCGCGGGCGCGTCCATCGACATCTCCGCGCGCGATCGCGAGGGCAACGCCGACGTCGCGCTCAACGAGGTGTCGCCGTGCAGCACGCCTCCTCGCCGCGCGCGCGGCGACGCGCCTGTCGCCATCACGACGAACGACGTCGGCGTGTTCTGCGTCGTCGTGAAGAGCGCGCCCAAGAAGCTCGTGCTCAAGCTCAAATACCGCGGGGACAAATCGCACGATCCCGCCGAGCGGGAGATCGACGTCGACGCGGGGAGCGAGACGCAGATCCGCACCTTGGTGCGCTTCGAGCCGCCGCCCGAGGTGATCGATTTGGATCACGAGACCGTGACCATCACCGCGTCGATCCACGTCGATCGAGGCGCGTCCCAGATCGCTCCGCAGGGGCCGAGGCGCGAGGGCATCAAGCTCGTGCTCGCGGACGAGCGCGGCCGCACGATCGGCGAGGCGATCACGGGCGGCGACGGGCGCGCGCGGTTCGAAGTGAAGACGGCCGATCTCGACGTGCCGGGCAAGGGCGAGCTGACGCTGCGCTTCGACGGCGCGCCGCCGCTCGCGAAGGCCGTCGCGACGCAGCCCATCACGCGCAGGGCCGAGGTGTCCCTCGCGCTCGCGCACCCTGTCGCGCGCGCCGACGCCGAGGACGGCGTCCCGATCGATCTCGACGTGACGACGCGGCGCGGGCCGGTCGGGAGCGGCGCGGTCGAGGTGCGTAGGATCGCGGGCGTGAGCAGCGTGGAGAACGTCGGCGCCGGCGCGGTCGCGGACGGTCACGCGCGCGCGGTCGCGGCGTTCGCGGCCGCGGGCGCGCAGCGCGCCACGCTCCAGATCCGCTACGTGACGGCGGCGCCTTGGTACAAGCCCGGGCCCGAGCTGCGCGTGGAGGCGCCGCTCGCGGGGCCGAGCGTGCTGCGTCAGATCGTGATCGCGCTCGCGGTGCTCGCGGCGGCCGTGTGGGTCGTCGCTGGTTGGAGGCGCGCGCCGAAGCCCAAGCTCGCGCCCGGCGCTGAGCCGCAGACGATGCCCCCCTCCGGCCGCGCGGGCGTGCACGTGCTCGCGCAGGCCGCGGGCGCGACCGGCTGGCGCGGCGTCGTGAGCGATGCGCACGACGGATCTCCGGTCGCGGGCGCGCGGCTCTCGATCGTCGCGCCTTCGTTTCAGGGCGACGGCATCGTGGCGCGCGCGGTCGCCGACGAGCGCGGCGCGTTCTCGCTCGACTCCGCGCACAGGAGCGACGCGCGTTTAATCGTCGAGTCGGATCACCACAGCACGCACGAGCAAGCGCTGCCGCCGCCGAGCGTGATCGGCGTCGCGCTCGTCACGCGGAGGCGCGCGCTCTTGGAGCGCCTCGTTCGGTGGGCGCGGCGCTACGGACCCCCTTACGACGGCGCGCCCGAGGCGACTCCCGGACACGTCCGTCGCGCGGCGAGTCGCGCGGGAGCCGACGCGGTCGAGGCGTGGGCAAAGCGCGTCGAGCACACGGTTTATGGGCCTGCGAACGTGAGCGCGGACGCCGAGCGTGAGCTGCGCGACGGCGAGCCGCGCGCCGTGGCAGGCCCATGAACAAAAGGCAGTCGTTGACGTGCGGGTGGGGTTTCATATAGTCGCCGCCCTCGGAGATCGCCTACGTGGAAATCCTCTACGCCGTTATTGGGGTCGCTGCGCTCGTTGCGATCTATTTCCTCTTTCTAAGGAAGCCGGCAGCGCCGCAGATCGAGGCGCCGCCCGAGCCTGCGAAGCTGCCCGACAAGCCCAAGGCAGACGCGCCGAAGGCGGACGCTCCCAAAGCGGACGTGCCCAAGCCGGCGCCGTCGAAGCCGGCGGCGGACAAGCCGAAGGACAAGGCGCAGCCCGCGCCCGCCGAGGCGAAGGCGGACAAGCCCAAGGCTCCCTCCGAGCGACCCGCCGCGCCCGCCGAAGAGGCCGAGGAGCCGAGCGAAGCGCGCGCGATCCCCAAGGCCGTCGAGGACGAGGACGAGCCTTCGCTCCGCACCAAACCCACCGTCGTCGAGGGCCGCCCGCAGGCCGCGGCGCCGCCTCCCTCCGCGAAGCCGAAGGCCGCGCCTTCGGACGCGCGCAAGCGCGACGTCGAAGGGCTCCGCAAGGGCCTCGCGAAGGCGCGCGAGAGCGAAGGGTTCTTCGGTCGCCTCAAGGCGCTCTTCACCGGCAAGAAGGAGATCGATCCGCAGATCGTCGAGCAGATGGAGGAGGTGCTCCTCACCTCCGACGTCGGCGTCAAGACGACCGAGAAGCTCCTCGCCGCGATCAAGATCAAGCTCGACAAGAAGGAGCTCAGCGACGCGGATCGCGTCTGGGACTCGCTGCGCGAGCACGCCGTCGAGATCGTGAACATCGGCGGGGGCGGCATCGCGCTCACCGCGCGGCCCACCGTCGTGATGGTGGTCGGCGTGAACGGCGCGGGGAAGACCACGACGATCGGCAAGCTCTCCACGCGCTACAAGGCCGAAGGCAAGAAGGTCGTGCTCGCCGCGGGCGACACCTTCCGCGCGGCGGCCGTGCAGCAATTGATGGTTTGGGGCAAACGCGTGGGCTGCGAGGTGGTCAAAGGCAAAGACGGCGCGAACCCCGGGGCCGTCATCTTCGACGCCATTCAGAAGGCAAAAGAGATCGGTGCGGACGTCGTTCTCGCGGACACCGCGGGCCGCCTCCACACGAAGACCAATTTGATGGAGGAGCTCGTCAAGGTCTCGCGTACGATGGCCAAGGCGATGGATGGCGCGCCTCATGAGACGCTGCTCGTGCTGGATGCGACGAACGGTCAAAACGCCATGCAGCAAGCGGCGATGTTCAAAGAGGCGCTCCCGATTTCTGGTATCGTGCTCACGAAGCTCGATGGCACGGCGAAGGGCGGCATCGTCCTCGGCGTCGTCGAGGAGCATCAGATTCCCGTTCGCTACATCGGGATCGGTGAGCGGCCGGAGGATCTGCGCGACTTCGATGCGAACGAGTTCGTTGAAGCGATGCTCGGCCAAGACAGCCAAACCAGTGGGAGCTGAGGATTGCTGTTGATTGTTTGAATTTCTGCGTGATATAGTCCGGTCGGCTTGGCAGTTGGCCGTTTTCTGCAAGCATTTCGCGTAGTTACTTCTCCCTCGTTGACCAACCCGCGTAATCGGTCGGCGCGATTGCCAACCGGGACGCCTCTGAGGCTCGCGTCGCAAATACTGCGGAAGGGATGGCGATGAACAAAGCTCGCGTAGGGCTTATCGTTGCGGCCGCGCTGGCTGGACTGCTCGGAGTGGCTGGGCTTCCGGCCACGGCTTCGGCGCAACCCAAGGCCCCCAAAAAAGAGGCCAAGGACAAAAAGGGCGACAAGAAGGATCAGCAGCCCAAAGAGGTCAAGCTCGAGGAAGAGCCCAAGAAGGACGACAAGAAGGACGAGACTCCGGTCGCGGGCGATCAAGCCGGTGATCAGCTCGAGACGATCTGCAAGATCGATCCTTCGGCCTGTCCCTCGGTCAACCTGGACGAGGCCGCCAAGCGCGACATGAAGGTCAAGATGTACGCGGTGCAGCAGATCTATGCGCTCCGCTACCGTCGCGTGGAGGTGAACCCGTACTTCGGGATCACCATGAACGATCAGTTCGTGCTCCACCCCGGCCCGGGGCTCGGGATCAACTTCTACATCACGAACGTGCTCGCGGTCGGCGTGAACGGCAACTTCTACGCAGGCCTCAACGCCAACTCGGCGTTCAACCTGCAGACGAGCCGCGCGGCGCGTATCGGCGAGCCGATTACGGAGTACCAGTGGAACGCGAACGCGAACTTCACGTACGTCCCCGCGTACGGAAAATTCGCCGGCTTCAGCGACTTCATCTTCCACTGGGATGTGTTCGTGCTCGGCGGCGTAGGCGCCATCTCGACGCGCCCCATCGCCGTCGTCGACCCGGACAACCGGTCGTTCAGCTTCAAGCCGAAGGTCGCGTTCCACCTCGGCGGTGGTCTGCGCATCTTCTTCAATCGCTGGCTCGCCGTGGTGCTCGAGATCAGCGACTACATCTTCGTCGATGAGCTCGAAAATCCGACGATCGCGACCGGTGTCGACGCCAGCAACAAGCCGAAGGCGCAGGACCCGACCACGTGGATCGCCAAGGAATCGAGCATCACGAACAACGTACAGGCGCAGGTGGGTCTGTCCGTCTTCCTGCCCTTCACCTGGGAGTACAAGCTGCCGAAGTGATGGGCGGCGAGGTCATCGTGCGAGGGTCATCTTGCCGACGAGGACATTCATGATGCGTCGATTCGTGAAGGGTTTTCGCTCGCTGCTCCTTGGAGTTGCGGCCTTTGCAGCCGTGGAGGCGGCGACGGTCGACGCCTCCGCCCAAGAGATTCAGCTCACCGGGCCGCTGGCTGGAGCTCCACCTGTGCGCAAGCTCCGCCTGCGCCGCAAAGCTCGCTTCGAGGTCGCGCCTGGCGTCTCGTTCACCCTGCTCGATCAGTACAACCGTACGATCATGCCGGGCGCCACGCTCACCTACAACATCACCGACTGGCTCGGCGTCGGCGTGTGGGGCGGCTACGGCATCCAGATCACGACGGGCCTCTCCGAAGAGCTCCAGCGCGTCGCGATCGACAACCGTGACTGCGCGAACAGGCCGTCGACCACCGCGTGCAAGCTCACCGCCGTGAACCTCACGCGCGGCAGGCTGTATAACGATCAGCTCGGTCGTATCCAGTGGGCCGTCGCTCCGCAGATCACGGTGGTGCCGTTCCGCGGGAAGCTCTCGTTGTTCTCGGTGGCCTTCGTCGACACCGACGTGCACATCTTCGCGGGACCGGCGATCGTCGGCTTGCAAGAGCGCGCGCCGTGCGGCCAAGACACCGAGGGCAACCCGCTCGTGCCGTGCTCGGATCCGAGCTCGTTCCAGCTCCAGAGCCGCATCACGATCGCGCCGACGTTCGGCCTCGGCCTCAACTTCTACCCGGCGCCGTTCTTCAGCTTCGGCGTCGAGTGGCGCGGCCTGCCCTTCGCGTGGAACACGGGCGGCTTCGACAACCACGGCAAGGGCAAAGACAAGGCGTTCCCCGACACCTTCGTGAACAGCGAGGATCGCGAGTTCCTCTTCAACAGCATGGTGACGGTGCGTCTCGGCTTCCAGTTCCCCACCGCGATCAAGACCTCCAACTAAAACATGCCCGCAAAAGGCCGCATCATCCCCTTGGCCGTCGTTGGCGCCTGCGGCGCGTGCTCGCGTGCTTCGAGCACGCTCCGCGCGCTCCCCGGCGCCGCCTCGGCCACGGGGCGATGCGACCTTTTTCTCGGCATGTTTGATTAGGCCCGCTTCACCTCATGGGTTTGTTCGACTTCTTCAAGAAGAAGGGCAGCAATCCGCCCCCCGCGGGCCCAACGCTCGACAAGAAGGTCGCGGGCTTCGCCAAGGTCGCGGCCGACAAACAGGCGCAGACCTACGACCGCATGGAGGCGCTGCAAGCGCTCGCGGAGATGAAGAGCGCGGACGCAGCGACCGCTCTCCTCAAGCGCTTCTCGTTCTCGATCGATCCGTCGATCACCGATCAAGAAGAGAAAGAGGTCGCGTTCCAAGGCATCTTGGCGGCCGGCGACGAGGCGATCGAGCGCGTGCTCGAATACTGCGCGCGTGCCGACGTGCTCACGTGGCCGCTCAAGATCCTGCGCGAGCTGATGGACGAGGATCGCTACAAAGAGGAGCTCGTCACGCTGCTCGCGCGCTTCGACACCGAATACGTGCGCAACGTCGAGCCCAAGATCCAGGTCATCACCGCGATGGAAGAGGTCCGCTCCGAGGAGATCCGCGACGCGGTCGTGCCCTTCCTCGAAGACGTGAACGAGGGCGTGCGCTTCCACGCGGTGGAGACGCTCTTCGCGCAGAACGACGCGACCATCGTCGCCGCGCTCGTGAAGATGCTCGAGGCCGAGGAGTCGGTTCGCATCAAGAACAAAGTCGCCGAAGGGCTCCTCGTGCGCGCGTGGGCGATCCCGCAGGAGCTCCGTGCCTCTGCGAGCAAATCACTCGTAGACTCCTCCGGGTATGGCGTCGGCGCCCAAGGCAAGATCGAGAAGGGCGCGACGTACGACTGATCGACGCGCGCCGCGGCTCGGCTGCGCGTGCGTGATCGCGCTCGCCGTCGCCGCGGCGCCGCACGGCGCGCGCGCGTTCGACTTCGAGGTGAACGCAGACTCGGCGCTGCAAGGCTACGAGGTGACGTCACCGTGGGGAGACGTCGTCCTCTCGCGCAGGCGCTTTCTGCAGACGCTCTACCTCGGCGCGTATCATCTCCAAGGCGCGTACGATCCGAGCAAGCCCGACTACAACATGGTCGTTCGGCTGCGGCTCGACGCGGACTTCGGCATCAACGATCACCTCCCCATCGAGCAAGCCGGCGGCGAGACCAACTACGTGACCGCGTCGGGGCGCGGCCTGCGCTACATCCCCGGGCTCCTGCCCGCGCCGGTCGATCTGATGTTCGGCTACATCGAAGCGAGGAACCTCGCGGGCGGCCTCTTCGGCGTCCGGCTCGGGCGCCAGTACCTCACCGACGTGCTCGGGTGGTGGTCGTTCGACGGCGGTCTCGTGCGGCTCACGACGCCGTTTTATCTCGCGGCCGAGGTGTACGGAGGCCTGGAGCAGCGCGGCGGGCTCCCCCTCTCGACGCCTCGCTTCGAACGGCAAGGCGTGTGGCGCGGGAGCCACGGCGCGTTCGGGACCGAGCTCAACCAGCCGAGCGTCGTCGACTATCCGTCGTACCTCTACACGTCGCCCGCGCCCGCGTTCGGCGCCGCGATCGAGAGCGTCGGCACGCGCTTCCTCCACGCGCGCGTGAGCTACCGCCGCGTGTACAACACGGGCACCGTCCTCACGCAGCAGACGCCCGATCCCACGGGCGGCTTTCGCACCATCACCGGCGTCCGGCTCTCGCAGGAGCGCGTGGGCGCGTCGTTCCATCTCACCAAGGCCGACCTCGGATCGCTGCGCGCGGGCGGCAGCTACGATCTCTATTCGGGCCTCGTCGCGACGGCGTACGCGGGCGCTGAGCTGTCGCTCGGCGGAGGGCGCGCGACGGTGGGCGCCGACGTCGACTACTTCGTCCCCACGTTCGACGCGGACTCGATCTGGAACTTCTTCACGCGCGGGCCCGTGCTCACCGCGACCGCGCGCACGTCGGTGCGGATCACGAAGCGCTTCAACGTGGTGGCGTCGGGCGGCGTGCGCGTGTGGACGACCGAGGGTGATCCCTCGCGCTTCGGCGCCGATCAGTGCGAGCGCTACGGGTTCGAGCGAGGCTGCGTGGGGAGCGTGACGCTCGCGTCCGCGCCGGTGCCCGACGAGGCGCGCGAGCCGTCGCGCTTGATCGACGGCATGGGCGATCTCTCCGCGAGCCTCCGCTTGCCCGCGCAGCTCGCGATGTCGCTGCGGGGCATGGTGCAGGTGGGCGCGCGGGGCAGCCGCGAAGGCGCGGAGCTCACCGTCGAGAAGGGCCTCGCGGGCAAGCGCTTCACGCTCGGCGGGCGCACGTCGGTGTATGGCTGGCACGATCCCACGCGGCCCGATCGCGACGCGGTCTCGTTCGGGTACGTGCTCGCCGCGGGCTACAGGCCGTTCAGCATCGCGAGCTTCCGCGTCGAGTGGGAGCACGAGGTCAACCGCATCATCGGCCAGCGCTTTCGCGTGGTCGGGCTCGTCAACGTGGCGGTGATCCGATGAGCGCTCCGCGCCTGCTGCTCGTCGCGTGCCTCGTCATCGCGGTCATCGCCGCGCTCGCGAGCGGCCGCGCGGTCGCTGAGACCAAGGCGGTGATCGACGTCGAGGCGTGGGCGCTGCCCCCGGGATCGCGCGAGAGCCCCACGCCGAGCGACGAGATCTTCCCGGCGCAGAGCGTGCCGATCCGCTTCAGCCACAAGCAGCACGTCAAGGGCATCGGCGTGGGGTGCCGCACGTGTCACGTGGGCGCGGCGACGAGCGATGCGTCGAGCGACTCGCTCCTCCCCAAGCCCTCGACCTGCGACAACTGCCACGCGTCGGACCACACCGATCTCGACGCGGTGAAGGGCGGCGTCGCGACCAAGTCCGAGGCCGACGGCCGGTGCCCTTCGTGCCACGTGGGCGACGACGCGGGCAAAGACGGCCGCGTCGCGCGCGTGGTCGCGCCCGCGCCGAACCTCGTCTTTTCGCACAAGAAGCACGCGGTGAGGAACATCGGCTGCGGCCAGTGCCACGGGCGCGTCGAGGAGCTCGACGCCGCGACGCGCGATCAGCTCCCGCGCATGGCGGGGTGCCTCACGTGTCACGACAAGCCCGGCGCGGCGCGCGGCGACGCGAAGGGCGAGTGCGTGACGTGCCACGTGACCCAACCCGACGGCAGGCTCCGCGTGGTGTTCGCGTCGGGGTCGCTCTTGCCCCCGCCGTGGCTCCGCGGCGCGGCGCACGACGCCGATTGGAGCGAGCGCCACAAGGTCGTCGCGGGCGAGGACAGCGCGTTCTGCGGCGCGTGTCACACGACGAGCGAGTGCGCGGACTGCCACGACGGCAAGGTGCGGCCGCGGCGCGTCCATCCGAACGATTGGCTCTCGATGCACGCGCAGGCCGCGCGCCAAGACAACCCGCGCTGCTCGGGTTGTCACGCGGAGCAGACCTTCTGCGGCGACTGCCATCGTCGCACCGGTGTCGCGCGCGACTCACCGAGCGGCAACCGCCCGACGGGGCGCCGCTTCCATCCGCCGCCGTCGCAGTGGACGACCGCGCCGCGGAGCGCGATGCACCACGCGTGGGAGGCGATGAGGAACTTGAACGCCTGCGTCTCGTGTCACTCCGAGCGGGACTGCGCCTCCTGCCACGCGACGAGGGGGCTCGCGGGCGGCGCGGGGGTGAGCCCTCATCCGCCCGGATTCCGAGAAAAATGCGGAGGCCCGCTGCGCCTCAACCCGCGTCCCTGCCTGGTTTGCCACACGCAAAGCGATCGGGCGCTGAGGATGTGCCGATGAAAAGTCACGGAGCGCCCGCATATCCCTTGCGCCTGCCTTTACGCGGCGGGTATAGCCCACTGTCTCAACTCTCCCGGGCCGGAAGCCCGGACGCGAAGGAGAACGAGCGTGAAGGAGCTGATCAAGTACCTGCTCGACAACCTCTACATCGACTTTCAGGGGGAGATCACGCTGGATCAGGTGCGCGCCTTCCTTCGAGAGGACGACGGCAAAGAGGCTCGCCAGCTCCTCTCCAAGCTGATCGAGGAGAAAGGCGTCGACGACATGCTCATCACGCTCGCCGACTGCTTGAAGGATCACATCCAGACGGGCATCACCGAGCGCACAATCCGCGATCAGCTCTCCACGTACTCCGACAGCTAGTCGCGACCTCGGCGCTCTCGCTCCTCGCGTTCTCCGCGCTCTCGACGTTGGGCTGCGACCTCGGCGCGATCGGCGCCCCTGCACCGCCTCCTCCCCTCCACATCACCTCGATCCACGCGGCGACCTCCGTTATGGGCGGCCGGCTCGCGTACGAAGCGCTGTCGCCCGACGGCTCCTCGAAGGTCGTGCCGACAACGGCGATTCGGATTCGCTTCGATCGCTTCGTCTTGCCGAGCTCGGTGACGAGGCAGGCCGTCTGCATCCAGCCGCTCCTCCGGGACGTGATCTCGCCCGCGCAGTGCGCGCTGCCCGCGTTCATGGAGCCCACGTACGATCCGGTGTTGCGCGAGGCCACGTATCGCCTCCCCCCGGGGGCGTCGCTCGAAGTGGGCGCTCGCTACCGGCTCACGCCGTACCTCGACTTGCCCACGTACGAGCTTGGCTTCCGCGCCTTCGACGGGCCCGGGCTCATCACCGCCGCGCCGATCGATTTCACCGTGCGCGACGATCTCGCGGGGTCTCCCGAGGACGCGCTGCCGTCGCTCGGGTTCTGTGACGTCCCCGCGGACACGCCGTGTGAGGGCGCGTGCTCGGCGAAGGAGGTGCTCGCGAACGGGTGCGCGTCGGTCGCGTGCCACGCGCTCGCGGGCGGCGAGCAGCCCGCCATGGGGCTTCGCTTGGATGATCCGGCGTGGATCGCCGCTACCGCGATCGGCCGCACCGCGCGCCAAACTCAGACCGGCGAGCACGCGGGCGCGCCGGATCAAACGCCGTTCCGCTTCGGCCGATCGATGCCCATCATCGAGCAGGGTGGGCCGGGCAACAGCTACCTTCTCTACAAGCTCGTCGTGAACGAGATGAACGCGATCGAAGGCGCCGCGACGTCCGACGAGATCGCGCGGCTCCGCGACGCGATCGTCATGGGCGCGCCCATGCCCGCGACGTACGGCGGGAGCGGCGGCGCGCTCCCACACCTCGACCCGGGGCAAGCGTCGGTGCTGAGCGCGTGGATCACGGGAGGCGCGCGCCTCGATGGGTGCCCGTAGGGGTCTACGGTCGGTCAGCCCACGACGCGGTTTCGGCCTGATTTCTTGGCCTTGTAGAGCTTCTCGTCCGCGGCGCGGTAGAGCTCGACCGCGGACGGACCGCCGGTGAGCTCGCGGATCGACGCGACGCCGAAGCTCGCGGTGACGGGGATCTGCTGGTCTTCGAAGCGACAGGGGGTCCGCTCCAGGAGCGCGCGCAGCTTCTCGGCCACGACGACGCCGTTCTCGAGATCGATCTCGGGCGCGAGCAGCGCGAACTCCTCGCCGCCCACGCGGCCGACGATGTCCTCGCGGCGCACGTGCTCGATCACGAGGGCCGCGACCTGGCGGAGCACCGCGTCGCCGACCACGTGGCCGCGCGCGTCGTTCACGCGCTTGAAGTGATCGATGTCGAAGAGCACGAGCGTGAGCGGCCGCTTGTAGCGCTGCGCGCGCGACACCTCGCGATCGAGCGCGGCGTCGAACGCGCGTTTGTTGTGCGCCTGCGTGAGCCCGTCGATGGTCATCAGGCGGTAGATCTCTTCGTGGTACGCGAGCTCGATGTTCCCGCCCTGGAAGTACTTGAAGATGGTGCGCCCGATGGTGACGCGATCGCCGTCGCGCAGCACGCGCTCGCTGATCTGTACGTCGTTGACGTAGGTGCCGTTCGTGGACCCGAGGTCCTTGACGACGTACCCCGCGCCCCCCCAGAGCAGGCACGCGTGCCTGCGGCTCGCCGCGTCGTCTTCGAGCACGACCCCCTCGTCGACCGCGCGCCCGATCTCGACGGCGTCGATCTCGAGCGGGATTCGCCGGCCCATCTCGGCTCCGTAGATGATCAGGAGGCACGCGATGCGCGACCCGGCCGCGACCTCGGGCGCCGAGGAGGAGACGCCGTCGAGGGTCGATCGAGAGTCGAATTCGTCGCTTGCCACGCGAGGTCAAGGTACCACGACGCAGGTTCATGACGTCCACGCGCGCGTTGCACTACTCTTTCGGCCGATGAAGCGAACGTTCGGCGCCGCGCTCATGGGCTTGTTCGCCCCCTTCTCGCTCGTGTCATGGCTCGGAGCACAAGGCTGCGGGGGGACGGAGAGCCCTCCTCCGGCCGACGCGGGGCCCACCGTCGAGACCCTCCACCCCGACGCCGCGCCCTTGCCCGGCGAGTCCGAGTGCACGGTCATCAAGACGACGAACATCACGATCTCGAACGCCGCGCACATCGGCGATTGCGCGCCGGTCACGTACGAGACCAACCCTCCGAGCGGCGGCCCGCACTGGCCCTTCTGGGCCAAGTACAAAAAGTACGCGACGCCCGTGCCGCACGAGATGTTGGTGCACGACATGGAGCACGGCGCGGTGATCTTGTATTACCGCTGCGCGTCCGCGTGCCCCGAGGTCGAGGCGCTGCTCGACGGCGTCATGGGCATGATCACCGACCCGCTCTGCCTCCAGATCCCGGGGGGCCCGCTCGGTCGCGTCATCGTGACGCCCGATCCCGATCTCGCCACGCCGATCGCCGCGTCCGCGTGGGGCGCGACCTACACCGCGACGTGCATCGATCAAGCGTCGCTCGTGGACTTCGTTCAGGCCGTGTATGGGCACGGGCCCGAGTCGCTCTGCGCGGACGGCAAGGACATCGAGAACGGCTTTGTGCCCTGCGGCGCGCCTGTCGACGCGGGCGCGGACGCAGCGGATGATGCGAGCGCGGACGCCGCGGATGACGCGAGCGGAGATGGGGGCTGATCATGAGCGATGAGAGCGGTGAGGTTCCCGCGGCGCAACTCTTGGGCAAGCGCGCCGTGGAGGAGGTCGCGGGCGGGCTGCGGCTGTTGGGCTATTCGTTCCTCGCGCACGCGGGGGTCAGCGTGCTTCATCGCATCGCGAACGAGGTGCTCTTCGGCTTCGTGCGATCGAGCTCCGACGGGTACGCGAAGATCTCGTCGCTCCTCACCATCCTGTTCACGGTCACGCGGATCATGTCGCTCGGCGCGTCGGCCCTCGCGGTGCTCGGCGCGATGAGGCTCTCCAAGCTCCCTCCGCGCGAGACCGCGACCTCGCCGCAGGCGTACCGAGACGCGCCCGGCGTCGTCCGCACCGCGCGCGACGGCGGGCTCGCGCCCCTCGTGCTCGGGATCCTCGTCGTGTCGATCGTGCTCGACGTCGTGAGCTTCGCGATCGATCTCCTCCCCGGCGCGCGCGCGCCGCGCGACGGCTTCGGCGTCCGCGACGCCGTCTGGCTCATGGGGATCTTCGCCGACGTCGGCATGCAGGCCGGGATCCTCGTTTGGATCCGCCGCGTGACACGTTCGTTCGCGGACGCGCCGGGCGAGAAGGCGCCCGCGGATCCGAGCGCGATGATCGCGCTCGCGGGATCGCTCATCGCCGCGCGCACCCTCTACCTCGTCTATTACTGGACCTTCAAGCCGAAGCTCCCGAGCGCGATCTCGTGGCTCACGCTCGGCGCGTACCTCACGTCGATGGTGCTGCTCTTCCTCCTGACGAACGGCGCGGCGACGGCGCTCTCGAAGGCCGCGGCGTCGATGGCCTCGGGCGCGGGGTCGAGCGATCACAGCCGGCCGCGCGAGGCGCTCGGCCCGGGGTTCCGGCGCGCGGCCGACGGCCTCGATCGCTTCGCGACGGCGCTCAAGCTCCAGCTCGGGATCGGGGTCATGTCGGCGGTGATCACCGGCGTGGCCGCGGCGTCGCGATCGATTGAGACCATCACGACCATGTTCACGCTCTCGCCGATCGCCGGCCTGTTCCTCGCCGCGCTCGCGGTCGCGGGCTTGATCCGGTACGCCGAGATCCCTGAAGAGAGCGGCGCCGCGTCGCCCGCGCGCATCGCCGCGGTCCTCCTCGGGATGGGCTCGCTCGGGCACGTGTATCACCTGACGCTCGTGCCCGATCTCGCCAGCGACAGCATCTTCACCAAGGCCAAGGCCATGGAGAACGTCCCCGCGGTGCTCGGCCTGACGCAGCTCCTCGGCTTCGCGTCGACGATGGTCTTGCTCGCGTCGCTGCGCAAGGCGGCGATCGCGCTCGACGACAACGCGCTCACGATCCGCGCCGACGCGGTGACGAAGCTCTTTTACGGCACGCTCGCGCTCGCGGGGCTCACGTTCGGCGCCGCGATGTCGCGCGATCTCGCGCCGTTCGCGACCCTCTTGGCCCTCGTGCTCGTGGCCGTCGCGCTGATCACGGTCGTGCGCTACGTGGGCCTCTTGGGCGATCTCGTCACGGCCATGCGCCGTTGATCGTCCGCGCTACTTCGCGAGCAATGCCTCGGCCTCGGGCGCGCCGGTCGGATCGAACTTGGGGCTCTGCGCGAGCGCGTCGGCGATGAGCTTCTTGCCCATCGTCGCGTCGCCCGTCGCGAGGAGGATCGCGCCGCGGTGATAGGTGAGCTCGGCGTCCGGCGTCTTGTGCTGCGTAGCCTTGTCGATCGCAGCGCGTGCGCCCGCGAGATCGCCCGCGCGGTAGAGCGCCCACGCGAGCACGCTCTGCGTGTAGACGCCGGGCCGCGCCTTCTCCTCTTCCTTCGCGAGCGCGACCGCCTCGGGGACGTCGCGGTTCTTGACCGCGAAGAAATGCGCGACGGTCCTCGGGTCGCTCTGCCTCCCGCGCTTGATCACGCGCGCGTACGCCTCGTCGGCGCCGCTCGTGTCGCCGAGCGCGGCGCGCGCGTCGCCGAGCCGCCACGCCGCTTCGACCGAAGGTGATTCCTTCTCGGCGATCGCCGCGAGCTCGGCCGCGCGCTTCGCGTCGCCCCGCGCGAGCGCGACGCGCGCGAGCCCGAGCATCGCGGGCGCGTACCCGGGCATCACCGACGTGGCCTTGGAGTAGCCGGCCTCGGCGCCGTCGTAGTCGCCTTTGTGCCAGAAGAAATGCGCGGTCTGCACGAGCGCGTACGCCTTGGGCTCGGGCTTGTCGGGGTTGTTCGCGGACTCGATCGCGTACCTCGCGGTCTTGATCGCGGCGGACGCGTCGCCGCGGAGCCATTGCAAGAACGAGACGCGCACGTACGAGGCGCTGTTGGGCTTGAAGTCCACCATGCGATCGGCGGCGCGCACGGCCTCGTCGATGCGGCCGAGCTCCAGCAGCGCGTCGCTGTAGACGCCGAGCGTGATGAACGCCTCTTTGTCGTCGAGGAGCACCTGCTCACACAGATCGACGGCCTCGACGAACTTGTGTTGGTTCAGCGCCACCTGCGCCAAGAGCTCGCGCGCGAGCCTGTTTTTGTCGTCGCGTTCGAGCACCAGATCGGCGCACGCCTTCGCGTTCAAATAGTAGCCCGGGTCCGCCGAGTGCCGCGCCTTCTGCACCCACGCGCGCCCGAGCTCGATGAGCTTGTCGTTCGACCTCGGCACGCGCGTGACCCACGCCTGCGCCGCGCGCACCTCGGCGTCGATCGGCGTCGCTCCTTCGGGCGGGGTCATCGCGAGGACACGCGCCGGAGATGCGCTCACGGGCGCGGGCGCGGACGCGCTCGTCGCGACCGCGCGACCTACGTCGGCTGACTCCTTTGCGTCGCTCGGCGCAGCCGCGGGGGTCGCGTTGCAACCTGCGGCGAGGACGCATCCAAGGGCGAAGATCCGCGAGAGGGAGAGCTCCATTGCGAGGCCGTTATGGTGTTAGGGTTTGGTCGTGCTCCACGCCGTCTACGCACGTCGTCTCCTCGCGGTTGCATGGATTTCGATCATGGCCTCGTGTACGTCGAGCCCTCCGTCGGGATCGGCGCCGAGCGCTTCGGTGAGCGCCGCCGTAGCGAGCACCGCGCCCACCACCGTCGCGGCGCGCGAGGACGACGACATCAAGCCCGTGTATCCGCAGACCAAAGATCCCCCCGATCCCGTGGCTCAGCGGTACTGCGATCTGATCCACGAGCGCGCCGAAGCGAAGCGCAAGGAGTGTTGCCCGAGCACGCCCGTCACCCCGTTTCGCCCTACCGCCGAGTGCGTGCGGACGCTCAGCTACGCGCTCCGCGCGAGCTCGGTCGCGATCGACAAGGCCGCGCTCGACGCGTGCGACGCCGCTGTCACCGAGGCTTCGAAGCGGTGTGATTGGGGCGGGACGTTGCCCGCCGCGTGTGAGGGGTTGATCGCCGGCACCGTCGCCGAGAAGGCGCTCTGCCGCTCGTCGCTCGAGTGCAAAGAAGGCTTGTTTTGCGCGGGTCTCGGCGCCACCAAGCCCGGGACCTGCCAGAGGCCAGGCGGCAACGACGCGCCGTGCGGCGGCAACGTCGACACGCTCGCGGCCTTCGTTCGGCAAGAGGCGGAGCGCGCTCATCCCACGTGCGAGGGCTACTGCGCGAGGAGGCGATGCGCGACCGTCGCGGCCGCCGGGCAGACGTGTGCGTCGTCGCTCCAGTGCGGCAAGGGCGGCCGTTGCGCGGGCGGCAAGTGCACGAACGCGCCGCTCCCCAAAGCGGGCGAGCCGTGCCCGGACAAGGTCTGCGGTGATGGCCTCTCGTGCATCAAGGATCGCTGCGTCGTCGAGAAGCGGATCGACGAAGCGTGCTCCGCCGACGCGGAGTGCAGGAGCAAGCTCTGCGAGAAGAAGGGCGCAGAGGGCAAGTGCGCGGTGAGCTGCGCGATCATCCGGCCTGCGCCCACGGCCTCGGGGGCCCCGTGAAGCGCGCGGCGTACGCGGTCATCCTCGCGGGCGGCGCGGGGACGCGCTTCTGGCCTGCGTCGCGCGCCGCGCGGCCCAAGCAGCTCCTGCCGCTCGTGTCGAGCGATCCGATGCTCGTCGAGACCGCGCGGCGCATGGACGCGATCACCGGCGCGGATCACGTGATGATCGCGACGGGCGCGCATCTCGCGGAGCCCACGCGCGCGCTCTTCCACGGCATGCCGCGCGAGCACGTGCTCATCGAGCCGGTGCCCCGCAACACCGCGCCGTGCATCGGGTGGGCGGCCGCGCGCGTCGCGCGTCGCGATCCCGAGGCCGTGCTCATCGTGCTGCCGAGCGATCATCACATCGCCGACGTGCCTCGGTACCACGCGGTGTTGCGCGAGGCGATCGCGTCGGCCGAGCGCGGGCTGATCACCACGATCGGCATCAAGCCCACGCACCCCGAGACGGGGTACGGCTACATCGAGCTCCAGGGCGGCGCGGACCTCTCGGCGCCCAAGGCGCAACGCGCGCTCCGGTTCATCGAGAAGCCGGACAGGGCGCGCGCGGAGGAGCTCGTCGCGGGCGGGAGGCACCTGTGGAACGCGGGCATGTTCATCTTCCGCGCGGCCGACATGCTCGCCGCGATCCGCGCGCATCTCCCAGCGCTCGCCCGCGGGCTCGACGCCATCGACGAGGGCGCGCGGCGCGGCGCCGAGGACGCGGTCGTGGCCGAGGTGTTCCCGTCGATGCCGTCGATCAGCATCGATCACGGCGTGATGGACCACGTCCGGGAGCTCGCCGTGGTGCCGGGCGACTTCGGGTGGAGCGACGTAGGGAGCTTCCAGAGCGCGTGGGAGCTCTCGACCAAGGACGATCACCAAAACCATGGGCCCGAGGGGGCCGTGTTCATCGACGCGCGCGGGAGCCACGTCGTCGACCTGCGCTCGCGCAAAGACCACAAGGTGATCGCGATCGTGGGCGCGGACGATCTGGTCGTGGTCGAGACGGACGACGCGTTGCTCGTGGTGCCGAGGGCGCGCGCGCAAGACGTCAAGTTGGTGGTGGATCGGCTCAAGGCGAGCGGGAGGAGCTCGCTGACCTGAAAAGAGCCCCGATGAACATCTCCTCGCGTGCGCGCCTCTTCGCAAAGCACCATCGGCTCGCCATCACCGCGGCGCTGCTGGTCGTGTTCGTGGTGATTCGGCTCCTTTATCTGGAGGCGGACCCGCCCAGGCAGCTCCCCAACAACGCGCGTATCTTGGAGCTCTTCACCGATCCTCCGGCCAAGAGCTATGAGGCGAGGACGTGGGCGCTCTTCGGCGCTTGGCAGACCTCGCCCGAGGACAATTATCGTTTTTGGCGCGTGCAATCGCCGGTGTGGGTCTACCCCATCGCCCTTTATTACAAGGTGTTCGGCGTAGGCTACGCGCAGCTCCGCGTGTTCTCGACGCTCTGCGCGGCGATGGGCCTTTGGGCGATGATGGCGCTCGCCGGCAAGAAGCTGCGCGGGGCGCCGTTCTTCGCCGCGGGCGCCTTCTTGACGTTCAATTATTATTACATCATCTACGCGCGGAGCGGCCTCCTCGAAGCTTTGCTCAACACGTTCGTGATCGCGGCGGTCTACTTTCTTTATCTGTCGCGCCGCAACGTGCTTTGGCTCCTCGCGGCCACGGCGGCGGTCGCGCTCGCGTTCTTCACCAAGCAGAGCGGGCTCTACGTGGTGCCTCTGCTCCTCGGCGTAGGGCTCCTTCGCGCGCGCGATCACATGAAGCGGGGCGGCGCCCCGTGGCGCGTGTGGTTGCCTGTCGCGGTCTTCCTCGCCTCCGCGGGGGCCATCGCGTGGTACGCCCGGAGGCCTGATTATTACCGCACGGTGGCGTGGAACTATGGCCACATGCTCCTCGACAAAGACTCGGTGGCCACGGTCGAGATCGGCAGCTTCCCGCTCATCAAGGCGATTGACCGGCTGCGCGTCGTGGGCGTCTGGACCAAAGGGTACTTTTTGCTGTTCCCGCTCGAAGGCGCGCTGGCCGTCGTCGAGGTGGGGAGGCTCGTCATTCGAAGGATCAAGGGTCGATCCATCCATGATTGGGACCTCATCGTGGCGCTCTGGCTCGTGTCGAGCTTCGGCGTCCTCCTGCTCACTCCGCACCTCGCGGTCCATTATCGGTTGATCCTGTTTCCCCCGGTGTTCCTCGCCGCGGCCAACCTGCTCTCCGTCGCGGGCCGGCGGCTCCGTGTCCGTTATCGGGCCTCGTCGCTGCGGCGGTGGGCGGGGCCTGCGCTCGTGGGGGCCACGGCGCTCGCGTCGGCGGCGCTCAGCGCGGTGTATTACGCTGATTGGGTCGCGCACATGCGGCACGACATCATCGACGCGGAGCGCGAGATCAAGGCCCGTGTCACGCGGCCGGACGCGGTGTTCGCCGGGGTCTGGTCGGGCCCCATCATCTTTGGGACGCGGTTTCAATATTATTACGTCAAAGCGATGTTCAATCAGTCGTACGAGGCGACGCGGTCGTTCCACATCACGCACGTCATCGAGTCCGACGCCCAAGGCATCGACGACATCGCGACGCGCCGGCTCAAGACCCTCTTCCCTTGGCAGATGAGCACCCGAAAGCCGCTCTTCGGCTTTCGGCTGCGGGAGCGCGAGGTGGCGGTCTTCGAGCTCCGATATCCTCTCTGATCGGAGCAGAAATTCAGGTGTCCTCGGCGCGGCGCTCCCCCGCGCGCCGCGCTTCGAAGTGATGGGGATTCGATGATCAGTTGCAGGTGAACGACGCGGAGACGAGCCCAGCCTGGGACGGATTCATGGTCCCGAGGGTGTTGCTGCTGGGCCGGAAGCTCAGCACCGAGGCGCCGGCGGGGACGCCGGTGAGGCCGAGAACGCCGGTGTACGAGAACGTGCCGCCCGGCGCGACGTTCCCCGACGGCAACACCGAATACGACGCCGAGGGGGTGTAGAGCGGGAATCCAGACACGCTGACCCACGCCTGCGGGGTGATGCCCGAGCCGAAATTCAATGTGACGCCGGTGTTGTTGACGAAGGTCACGGACACCTGGATAGACGAATAATCATCGAGCGTGCCCGCCGTGGAGTTGTACCAGCTGGGCTGTGCGACGAAGTTGTTCGGGCAGATCGACGGGGGCGGGATCTCGCAGTCGGTCCCCGTAAAGCCGCCCACGCAGGCGCACGTGTAACCGTTGAACTGATCGGTGCAGGTGCCCCCGTTTTGGCACGGGCTCGGCGCGCAGTGATCGGTGCAATCAAACCCTGAGGAGACGAGCCCCGCCTGGGACGGGTTCATGGTCCCAAGGTTGTTGTCCCTCGGGCGGAAGCTCAACACGGAGGCGCCGTTGGGCGCCGCAGAGATGTTGTAGAGCACGTCGTACGAGAAGGTGCCGCCCGGCGAGACGGTGCCCGTGGGCTGTTGGCGAATGGTCATCGGAGGGGTGAAGAGCGGGAATCCAGGCACGCTGATCCACGCTTGCGGGCTGACGCCCGCGCCGAAGTTGAGGGTGGTCGCCGTGTTGTTGACGAAGGTCGCCTGAATGTGGATGATGGAGAAGGCGTCGAGCGACCCAGCCGTGGAGTTGTACCAGCTCGGTTGGGCGACGAGGTTGCCCGGGCAGACCGGCGGAATTTGGCAGTTGGTCCCGGTGTAGCCGTTGATGCAGGTGCACGTGTAGCTGTTGAACCCGTCGGCGCAGGAGCCCCCGTTTAGGCAGGGGTTCGGCGCGCAGTCATCCGTGAAGGTGCTGTAACAGACCGTGAGCGAGGGGTGGTCGGCCGCGACCGTGTTGTCCTTGGTCGCGATGACGGTGTCGGCCCCATTGGAGGAGCGCAGCGAGAGGCCCACGTTCGGCCTCGTCCCGTTGTACCAGTCTTTGACCATGTTCGTCGCGTCGGCCGAGATGAGGCCGACGGCGTTGCTCGGGAACGAGAGCATGTCGACCTCGGTGTAGCTCCCGAAGAAGGAAGAAGCGCTCATCGTCGCTTCGTCCCAGGCGAGCCCCACGAGAGGACCGCCGGTGACACCTCCGGTCCCCACGTTGCCTGTCACATGGAGATCGAGGGTCGCCGAGTTGATGGTCGCGCCCGCGGGGATCCCGCTCAAATCGAACTGCGCGAGGGCCCTCCGCGAGATGCCTGCCGGCACCGTGGCGCCCACGACCATCGTCGGTTTGGTCCCCGCGGTCGTGCTGGGTTGGTCGCTCCGCACCTGGGTGTCTTGTGTGGTAGGGAGCGTCACACAGAGGGTTTGATCCAACCTGTCTTGACTCTCATCGACGTGCTCTGGATCGCTGGATACCGAGCATCCTGCCGAGAGGGCGAGCAGCGCAGACGCACCGGCGACCACGATAGCGAGGAAACGTCCATAGTGAACTCTCATCACGATTACCTCCGAGAGAGCGTGCGTATCCCTTGGCGTCGAGCCACGTGCCCAACGCTCCTAAACGTCATCTTCTAATGTCCCCCGCGCGGCTCACACCCACCTGCGCGACGGTCATGCAGCAAAAACCTGCGTTGACCAAGAACTTTCTTGATAACACGCGCCCAGCACGGAGAGCAATCCTTTTTGCGCTCTGCCGATGACGTTATGAGGCTGAGGCAGCTTTGAGGTAATTGGAGTGTTTGGCAAACCTCACATGATAACACGTTCGCTCGGCGGAGCACAATGGGGCGCACGAGGGGGTAGTCGCCCGGGGCCTTTTCGAGTAAGCGCGAGCCTATGGCAGAGCGCGCAGAGCGCATGGTCTCCGCCGTCGAGACGAACGACGACGACCGGTTCGACCGGCTGTTTCGGCCGAACAGCCTCGACGAATACATCGGGCAGGCCAAGCACAAAGACAACCTCAAGGTGTTCGTCGAGGCCGCGCGGAGGCGCAACGAGCCGCTCGATCACATCCTCTTTTGCGGGCCGCCCGGGCTCGGCAAGACGACGCTCGCGCACATTTTGTCGCGCGAGATGGGCGTCACGCTGCACGCGACGAGCGGCCCTGCCATCGAGCACAAGGGCGCGCTCGCGGGCCTGCTCACCAAGCTCGAAGCGCGCGACGTGCTCTTCATCGACGAGATCCACAGGCTCACGCCCGCGGTCGAAGAGAGCCTCTACCCGGCGATCGAGTCCTTTCAGATCGACATCATGACGGGCGACGGCCCCTACGCGACGACGATCCAGCTCGCGCTCAAGCCCTTCACGCTGGTCGGCGCGACGACGCGCACGGGCCTCCTCACAGCGCCTCTGCTCTCGCGCTTCGGCTATGTTTTGCGGCTCGATTATTACCCCGTGGAGGATCTCGAGAAGATCATCACGCGGTCGGCGCGGCTGCTCGACGTGCCGATCGAGCCCGAGGGCGCGACCGCGCTCGCGGCGCGATCGCGGGGGACGCCGCGCGTCGCCAACCGCTTGTTGCGCAGGGCGCGCGACTTCGCCGAGGTGATCGGAAAAGGCTCCGTTACGCGCTCGATCGCCGAGACGACGGCGAGCCGCTTGGAGGTCGACTCGGCGGGCCTCGACGAGATGGATCGCCGGCTCCTCACCGTGATCATCGATCACTACGAGGGTGGTCCGGTCGGGATCGACACGATCGCCGCCGCGCTGAGCGAGCCGCGCGACACCGTCGAGGACGTCTACGAGCCTTTCCTCTTGCAGCAGGGTTTCCTCGGCCGCACGCCGCGGGGCCGCATCGCCACGCGCAAGGCGTACGAGCACATGGGCAAGCCCCAGCCGCCGCCGAGGCAAGGGGATCTTTTCAACAGCTAGGAGAGAACGAGCATGTCTGAGATCCAAGCCATCATCGCGCGCGAGATCCTCGATTCGCGCGGCAACCCCACGGTCGAGGTCGAGGTGAGCACGCTGAGCGGCGAGGGCCGCG
>CAYTJL010000063.1:4843-39566 GCA_964437785.1 uncultured Polyangiaceae bacterium | reverse complement strand
GGGCATGGTGGATTGGGGAGCGCCCATCGGCCAGCTCTCGAGCGCGGGCGGATACGACTGGATCGCGGTCAAGCTGAAGCCTTAAACTTCGGAGGTACGTCATGCGTTTGCGCGCGTTTGCGGCGCTCTCTCCCGCGCTCTTGGTCGCGTGCGACCTCGTCGCCGGCCTAGGCGACATCAAGGTGATCGAGGGCCAAGGCGGCTCCGGCGGCCAAGGCGGCGGCGTCACGTGCTCACCGGGCGCGGTCGAGGAGTGTTACGACGGGCCGCCTGCGACCAAGAACGTGGGAGTTTGCAAGGCGGGCAAACGCTTCTGCAACCAAGATGGCAATGGCTACACGCCCTGCCAAGATCAACTGCTCCCGGGCACCGAGATCTGCAACACGCCTCAAGACGAGGACTGCTCGGGGACGCCCAACGACAACTGCCCCTGCATGCCCGGCGAGATGCAGAATTGCTACAGCGGGCCGATGGGCACCGCGAACATTGGCATCTGCAAACAAGGCACGCAGACGTGCAACCTCGACGGCAAGGGGTTTGGCACGTGCATGGGAGAGGTGACGCCCATCGCGGAGAAGTGCTCGACGCCGTTGGATGAGGACTGCAACGGCAAAGCCTTCGACGACACGGCGGCGGGGTGCGTGTGTGAGCCCAACATGCCCGGCGCCTGCACGATCGCGGGCCAACAAGGGCCTTGCGCCATGGGCATGGGCACGTGCGCGGCGGATGGCAAGAGCGTCGGCAATTGTATGCAGACGGTGGTGCCGGCGTTCGATGACTGCACGACCGCGGCGGACGAGGACTGCGATGGAACCGCGGTGAGCGCGTGCACCGGCGATTCGGTCACGAAGACGGATTTGCTCCTCGGCTCTGGCGCGGATGATGTGGCTTATACGGCCGCGACGGATGCCACGGGCAATCTTTATTGGGCCGGCGTCACGGAGGGAGCTATCAGCTCCGATGGGTACTACGTTACGACCGGCGCGCTCCGCGTCATCAAGACCGATCCAACGGGCGCGCTCATTTGGAACAGGAAGATCACGCCCTCGGGAGGCGCGGGCTCGTACGCTGTGGTGCGCGGGATGGGCCTTGGCGGCGCCGGAAACATCTTCGTCGCCGGCGAGCTCCAAGGCTCGCTCAGCTTTGGCGCCATACCGCCGGCCATCACCAGCATGGGCGTAGACGCCTTCGTGGCCAAGCTCGATCCCAACGGGAATTTCGTGTGGGCCAAGCGGTTTGGCGACAACGCGTACCAAGCCGCTTATGGCTTGGCGGTCGACGTTGCAGGGGACGTCTTTATCACCGGCGAGGCCCTCGGTGTCATGGACCTTGGCGGCGGGGACGTGGGAGGCGGCGGAGACTCGGATGTCTTCGTGGCCAAGCTCAGCGGTTTGGACGGCTCGCATGTGTGGAGCAGGAAGTTCGGGGACAACGGCGCGCAGCGAGGCTGGGGGATCGCGCTCGGCCCCGGGGGGCAGGTCTTTTTGTGTGGCGACTTTAGTGGCAATATCGACTTTGGCGGGGGCAACGTTGCGAACGGGGGCACCAACGCCTTCTTGGCCAAGCTGAGCGGCACCGACGGCTCGCACGTGTGGAGCAAAGGATTTGGCGCCGACATTCAATCGCAAAACGGGTTCGCGATCGCGACGGGGGTGGACGGGACGGTCGCGTTTACGGGCGTCTTCAGGGGCAGCATCGACTTTGGCGGCGGTCTATTGACCAACGCCGATGGGGCCAACACGACCCGCGACATCTTCGTCGCCAAGTTCGACAACAGCGGAAACCATCTTTGGTCCAAAAAATTCGGCGATGCTTCGGATCAAGACGCTGAGGGCATCACCATCGACGGGGCTGGCCATGTGATCGTCACCGGCTCGTTCAAAGGCATGATCGACTTCGGCGGTGGTGCGCTCAATAACCCCACGGCGAGCACATCCGACGTCTTCGTCGCGAAGCTCGACAGCTCAGCCGGTAACCATCTCTGGTCGCGAAGGGTGGGTGACGCGCAGGAACAACGTGGCTTTGCCGTACGCGCCCATCCGCTCACCGGCGACGTGATCGTGGGCGGCGGGTTCCAAGGCATGGTGGATTGGGGGGCGCCGATCGGGCAGCTCACGAGCCAAGGTGGATACGACTGGATCGCGGTCAAGCTGAAGCCTTGAGCGGGCCTTTGATCCGGCGGACAAAGCGAGCGAGGAGTGGCGAAGGGGTGTTATCGCCGAAGGGCGTAGTGGGGGGGAGCGCGAAGGGGGGCGACGACGTCGCCGTCCTCCACGTGACGCGAGTCCACGTTAGGGTCTAGACGGGCCCCCCGCGCGCGCGACCGGGTCCCACGTAGCCCGAGAGGCGATGACCCCCTTCGCCATCTCCGAGCGATCCCCTTGCTACGCGTTCGCCGCGCCACTACCCTCCCCCACGATGATCTCCTCTCTCCCCAACGCCGATCAGCGTCTTTATTGGAACGAGACCATGGGCCCGACCTGGGGCCGTTATCACAAGGTGCTCAATGCGCAGCTCCAAGCGTTTGGCTACGCCGCCATGGACCGCGCTTCTCTCGCCGAAGGAGAGCGGGTGATCGACGTGGGCTGTGGCACGGGCGAGACGTCGATGGAGCTCGGGCGGCGGGTGGGCGCAAAAGGATCCATCCTCGGGGTCGATCTCTCTCTGCCGCTCCTCTCCATCGCGCGTGAGGCGCTCGCGCAAACCTCGCTCCATCACGTGCGCTTCGAGCACGCGGACGCCTCTTCTTTCTCCTACGAAGACGCGGCCGACGTCATCTTCTCGCGCTTCGGCGTGATGTTCTTCGATAACCCCCTCGGCGCGTTCACCCACCTTCGCCACAAGCTCCGTTCGGGCGGCCGGCTCTCGATGGCGGTGTGGCGCGCGGCCGAGCACAATCCATGGATGGTGGTGCCGCTCATGGCCGTGGCCCAGCACGTCACCATCGCTCCTCCTGTCCCCAACGCGCCCGGGCCGCTCGCGTTCGCTGACCGCGATCGCGTCACGGCCATCCTCGAAGGCGCGGGCTTTCATCACGTCGCGTTCGACGCGCTCGACATGCCCATGGCGGTCGGCGGCGCGACCACCCTCGAAGAGACCGTGGAGTTTCTCACGAGCATCGGCCCTGCCGCGCGCGCGCTCCGCGAGGCGCCGCGCGAGGTCATCCCCGCGGCCAAAGCCTCCATGCACGAGGCGCTCGCCCCGTTCCTCACGCCCGCGGGCGTCCTGCTCCAAGGCAGCGTGTGGCTCGTCACGGCCCGCGCGGCTTGATCGAGGGCATCGAGGGCAGCGACGGCGGCGAGGGCAGGTGTTGACCTCCCCTTGGCGCGCGAGTAAAGGCCGCTCTCGCACGATGCTCGCCCTCGCCCAAACCCCGTTCCACCCCCGAACGAGCGCCCTCATGATGGGCAACCAGTGGCGGCGCTGGGCCGGCCACACGGTCGCGAGCGCGTACGAGCTCGTCCCCGATCGCGAGCAGGGCGCCATCCGCAGCGCCGCCGCGCTCATCGACATCTCGCCCCTCTTCAAATATCAAATCTCCGGCCCGGACGCGCTCCCCTTCCTGAACCGCTTGGTCACGCGCGATCTCGCGCGCCTCGCGCCCGGGCAGATGGCCTACACCCCCTGGTGCGACGGCCGCGGCAAGGTCGTCGACGACGGCACCATCGCCATGCTCGGCGAGGGCCTTTATCGGCTCACCGCGGCCGAGAGCAACCTGCGCTGGCTCCACGACAACCGCCATGGATTCGACATCACCATCGAGGACGTCTCGCGGGCGCTCGGCGCCCTCGCGCTCCAAGGCCCCTCGTCCCGCGCCCTGCTCGAAGCGCTCTCCGGCCAAAGCCTCGCGGGGATTGGCTATCACCGCTTCACCCACCTCCCCATCGCCGGCCAAACCATCATGGTGTCGCGCACGGGCTACACCGGGGATTTGGGCTACGAGCTTTGGATCCCGGCCGAGCACGCCCTCGCCGTGTGGGACGCGCTCACCCGCGTCGGACAGGGCTTTGGCCTCCATCCGGCCGGCATCTGGGCCATGGACGTGTGCCGCATCGAGGCCGGGCTCATCATGCTCGACGTCGACTACACCCCTGCCCCCAAGGCCTTCACCGCCGCGCAGGCGAGCTCGCCGTTCGAGATCGGCTTGGGCTGGGCCGTCCACCTCCAGAAAGAGCGCTTCGTCGGCAAAGCCCCGCTCGCCCGCGAGAAGGCCGAGGGGCCGGCGCTCACGCTGGTGGGGCTCACCGTCGATCACGTGGCCTACCGGCGCGCGCACGAGCACATCGGGCTCACGGTGCCGTATCCCTTCATCCCATGGCGCGAGACCAAACCCCTTTACCACGGCGGCGAGCAGGTGGGGTATGCCACGAGCGGGACGTGGTCCCCCACGCTCAAACGGTACATCGCGCTCGCGCAGGTCGCGCCGGATCACGCCAAACCCGGCACCGAGCTCTCCCTGGATTTGATGGTCGACCGGGCGCGGACGCCGTTCTTGGCGACGGTGACCCCCCTGCCCTTCTTCAACCCTCCTCGGAAGAGGGCTTGACCCATGAACGCGATTGACACCCTCGTCATCGGCGCTGGCCACAACGGGCTCGTGCTCGCCGCGTATTTGGCGCGCGCCGGCCAAAAGGTCGTGGTGCTCGAGCGGCGCGATGTGGTCGGCGGCGCCGCCGTGACCGAGGAGCTGTTCCCCGGCTATCAGTGTTTGCCGGGCGCGTACCTCATCAGCCTGCTCCGCCCCGAGGTGATTGAGGAGCTGGATTTGGCCCGTCACGGGCTCGAGATCCTGCCCCTCGAATCCACGTTCGTGCCGTTGCCCAACGGGGATTATCTGGGCGACTTCCCCGATCACGACCTCACCCGCGCCGAGATCGGCCGGCACTCCCCGCGCGACGCCGACGCGTTCGACGAATACACCCTCACCATGCGCAGGATCGCGGCGCACGTCCGGCCGCTCCTCGACGTGGTCCCGCCCGACCCCACCTCCAAACGCCCGGAGGATCAACGCGCCTTGTCGCTCGTGTACGAGCGGCTCCGCGCCATGCCGCGCGAGGACTTTTATCTGCTCACGCGCCTCGTGAGCACGAGCGCCGCAGACTTCTTGGACGAGTGGTTCGAGGGCGAGGCGCTCAAAGGCACCAAGTGCTCGAGCGGGATCATCGGCACGTTCCTCGGACCAAGGTCGCTCGGCACGGGCTACGTGCTCTTGCACCATTACCTCGGTGAGATCGACGGCATCGCGCGCGCCTGGGGCGTCGCGCGCGGCGGCACAGGGGCGTTGACCCGCGCCCTCGCCAAAGCCGCCGAGGGCGCCGGGGCCACGATCCGCACCGGCGCCGAGGTCGATCACGTGATCGTAGAGGGCGGGGAGGCCAAAGGCGTGGTGCTCGTGAACGGCGACGAGCTCTACGCCGATCGGGTGGTGTCGAACGCCGACGCCAAGACAACGTTCCTCAAGCTCGTGCCCAAAGGCGCCTTGCCCGACGAGGTTATCGCCGACGTGCGCAGGTTCAAGACCACGAGCGCCGCGTGCAAGGTGAATTTGGCGCTCGACGGGCTGCCCACCTTCACCTCGCTCCCCAAGGGCAAAGAGGCCTTGTTGCGCGGCTCGATCGAGATCGCGCCGAGCATCGAATACGTGGAGCGCGCCTACGACGACGCCAAATACGGGGGTTGGTCCAAACGGCCCTTCATGGACGCGCTCATCCCGTCGCTGCTCGATCCGTCGATGGCGCCGCCGGGCAAACACGTGATGTCCATCTTCGTGCAATATGCCTCCTCCGACCTCACGGGCGGCTGGACGCCCGAAAAGAAGGCGCAGTTCCTCGACGTGGTGATCGACACCTTGGCCGAGCACGCGCCCGACCTCAAGAACAAGATCCTCCACAAGCACATCAACACGCCGGATGATCTCGCGCGCACCTTCGGCCTGCCGGACGGGCACATCTTTCAAGGCGAGCTCGCGCTCCATCAGCTCTTCATGCTCCGGCCCACGCCGGCCTTCGCGCGGTACCGCACGCCGCTCCCGCGCCTCTTCGTGTGCGGCGCGAGCACGCACCCGGGCGGGTGCATCACGGGCGCGCCCGGGAGGAACGCCGCGCTCACCATCCTTCGTGATCTCCGGGAGGGGGCATGAGCCGGGCGGACATCATCTTTGTCGGATCGTCGCCCAACGCGCTCGCCGGCGCGGCGAGGCTCGCGCAAAGCGGCGCGCGCGTCACCGTGCTGGAGCCGGGCGAGCGCATCGGCGGTCCGGTGGTGACCGAGCCGTTCGCGCCTGGATTTTTGGGCGACACCGGGGTGATGAGCGCGCGGGTCGATCCCGCGATCGCCGCGGATCTCGGGCTCGATCTCGACGTCCTCTCGCGAACGAGCGTGACCGTGCTCGGCGGCGATCACGCGGTGACGCTCACCCAACCTCCTTCCTTGCCCAAAGCGTTCGGCGACGCCGTCGCGATGATCCGTGAGCTCCACAAGCTCCCTCCGCCGGCGGTGCCGTTCGGCGATCCGGCGCTCTCCGCGATGGGCAAATCGCTCCTCGATCTCGGCTCGCGCGACCTGCACGAGGTGCTCCGGCTCTCGCTCATGAGCGCGCGGGACTACGTCAAGGAGGTTGGGCTTTCGAACGAAGAGGCCGCCTTCGTGGCGGGCGCCTCGGTCCGCGCGATGAGCGAAGGGCCGTTTGCGCTCGGCACCTTGCTCGGGTATTTGCACGGCGAGGCCGTGGGGGAAGGCTTTTTGCGCGCCACGGCCAAAGGGGGTGTCGGGGCCATCGCCTCGGCTCTTGCCGACAAAGCGCGCGCGGAGGGCGCTGTGCTTCGCGCCAACGTCGGATATCCTCTCCGCGTTTCGATCCGTGACGGCCGGGCGACCGGGGTTGTCTCGCCAAACGGCGAGACCCTCGCCGCCGACAAGGTCGTGAGCGATCTCGACGCGAAGGTCACCTTCACCGAGCTGGTGCCCGCGTACGAGGTGAGCCCCGAGGACAACCGGAGGATTCGGAGCTATCGTTATCGCGGCTCGGCCGCGCGGGTGCTCTTCGCGCTCCGCGAGCTGCCTCGTTTTAGGGGGCTCGACGAGGCTGCGCTCGCTGGCACCTTGGTGGTCGCGGAGAGCGTCGAGGCCATCGAGCGCGGGTGGGACCAGACGAAGCGCGGCGCCGTCCCGGAGACACCTTATATCGAGATGGCGATCCCCACGCTCCTCGATCAGAGCCTCGCGCCCGCGGGGCGTCACGTGCTCTCGGCGTGGGTCGCGGGCGTGCCGTACGGCGCCGCGGACGAGGGTTTGGTCCGCGATCGCGTGGTCGCGTCGATCGCCCGGTTTTGCCCAGATTTCGAGCGGCTCATCGAGCACGAACGGGTGCTGTTGCCCAACGCGCTCGAAGCGCGGTTCCACCTCACCGAAGGGCATTTGTACGGGGGTGAGCTGAACCTCGCGCAGATCTTCTTTCAACGGCCCTTGCCGGGCTACGGCGGCTATGGCTCTCCCATCGAGGGTTTGCACATCGGCGGGAGCGCCGCCCACCCGGGCGGCTACAGCGGCAGGAGCGGGTGGAATTTGGCGGGGCTCCTCATGAAGAGCTGAAGGCTCTCCATGAGGGCTGAGCCCAGCTCACTTGGGCACGGTCGGCACGACCACGTTGTTGATGGCTTGAACGCTGGCGCCGGCCGGGTACGCGTACGACACGTATTGCGTAAAGAGCCCAGTCTGGCCGGGGAAGCCGGGGATGGTGCCCCAGCCCCACACCGTCACGCCGAACGGCAGCGTGCTCGACATCTCGTGCCGCCCGTTCGAGCAGTTGCCGACGTTCTGGAAGTTGCCCGTCACGAGGTCGACGCGCGTGTACTCATAAGGCCCGATCGGCTGCCAGCCCGTGAGCACGCCCGCGCAGTCGAGCGTGACGTCGGCGAATTGGTTGTTCGCGCCGGGCCTCCGCACCACGACGAGGTTGGTCTCCGAATACGTCGGATCGGTGAAGAGCACGTACGAGTCGAGGTATTGGGCCGTCGGGATGACGTTGACCCACTCGGGATCGCCCTCGCCCCCAAACTGCTCTCCGCCGGTCATGTACGAGGCCAGATAAAACGGATGATCCTTGTCTTGGCTCTGCACCACGAAGGGGCCCGTGGAGTTGAACTCGAACACGTCGCCGAGGTTCATCGACACGGGCGCTCCCGGGGGCGTGCTCGGCGTCCACGTGAGCGTGGTGCCGTCGACCGCGCCGACCACGCGCCACGGCGGAGCCTCGTTTTGACCGCCGCCCCTGCCGCGGTAACGCACGGCCGCGTATTCGTGCCCGAGCGCGCGGATCGGCGGGATCTGCTGCTGCGCCGAGTCGCACGCGACGGCGTTCACGGGCACGTTGAGGCACGTGGCGCCGCCCCACACCGCGATGGGCTTGTCGGATTGGATGGGGCTGCCCGTCAGCTCTTGATCCTGCGTGAACTGGATGTATTCACCCTTGTTGAGCACGTACGAGACCTGTTGGTTCGCGCCCCCGCCTTGCACGTTGTTGCCGGCCACGATGTTGACCTTGGGGAGCACGGTGATGGTGGTGTTGTCGTGTTGGGCGAGCACGTCGAGCGAAGGCGCCGCGTACGACACCACTTGGCTCTTCGGATAGGCGTTGACCGCGATGTAGTTGTTGTCCCACGCGCTCGTCGGCAAGAGCAAGGTCGCCGACGTGGCCGCCGAGCTGCCGCCGCCGTACGGCAAGATCTGATACGCCACGACGGGCCTGTCCGTCGTGATGTGGAAGGCCGTGCCGCGGCCCGTGCCCGTCACCGCGGCTTCGATGTTGACCGCCGCCGGCACCGGACAAGGAGGCATGAAGAAGCCTTGGGGGCCCGCGGAGAGGAAGAGGATCGCGACCTCGCCCGGCGGCAGGCCCGCCGCAGGATCGTAGTTGCCGTAGGTGAGGCCCTGCCCTTGGCCCTGCGGGATCTTGACGAAGCTCGCGACCGGGAGCGATTGGCCAAGATAGTTGACGTCGATGTGGACCGGCGTCGACCACGTGTTGGCGATGAAGGCCGCGAAGCACGCGCCCGCGCCCTCGGGGATGAGCTCGGTCTTGAGCGCGTAATAGTCGCACCCATACGAGCTCTTCGAGTCCACCGCCGCTTGGCAAGGATCGTTGACGCATTGGCCGCCCGCGCACGCTTGATCCCCGCTGCACGTGGCGATCACAACCCCGTTGCAGTCGATGATCTTCTTGAGATCCGCCGAGCAGCCGAGATCGCAGCTCGTGCTCCCGCCGCTCCCGGTCGAGATCACGATGTCCCCGCCCGTGCCGGTGCTGGTCGAGCCGGACGTAGGCCCGCTCGCGCCGCTCCCCCCGGTGCCCGTTGTGTTTTGGTTGGGAGCCGAAGCCGAGCACGCGGCCGCGATCGCCGCAAAGGACCCGAGCGAGAGCGCGAGGGTAGAGAGCTTCACGATGGACCTCCGATAGCCCCGTAGGACACGCCTCTCCGCGGAGGACGTCAAGCGGGACGTTTCCCCTTGGATCACTTTGGACGTACAATCCGCAGGTGGCCAAGGCGTACTACTTTTATCCGGGCTCGGTGTTCGCGGGGTATCGTGTGATCGAGCGCCTCGGCCAAGGGTCCATGGGGTCGGTCTACCTCGTCGACGACGCCGGCGAGCGGCGCGCGCTCAAGGTGATGAGCGCCGATCTGAGCACGGATCCCAAGCTCGTCGAGCGCTTCGTGCTCGAAGCGCGGGTCTCGTCGGCCATCGCGAGTGAGAACGTGACGCGCGTGCTCGCCTCGGGCGTGGAGGAGAGCAAAAAGCTCCCTTATTACGTGATGGAGCTGCTCGAAGGCCAAGACCTCGGCCGCCGCCTCGACGAGGGCCCCGCCTTCACGATCGAGGATGCTCATCTCGTCTTGGCGCAGCTCTTCGACGCGATCGGCGCGGCGCACGACGCCTCGATTATCCATCGCGATCTCAAGCCCGCGAACGTGTTCGTCACGACGCGCGAGGGGCGCCCGTTCGTGAAGGTCCTCGATTTCGGGGTCGCCAAGATTTATCGCGAGATCACGCTCGGGATGACCGCGCCCGGGCTCGGCACGCCGCTCTGGACCGCGCCCGAGCAGGCCAAGAAGGGGGCCATCACGCCGAGCGCGGATATCTGGGCGCTCGGCCTCATCACCTTTCGCCTGCTCACGGGCAAGATGTTTTGGAGGACGACCCACGACCCGCGCGCGTCGCAATACGACGTCGCGTTCGAGCTGCTCCGGGGGCCTATCCCCAAGGCCTCCGAGCGCGCCCAGGCGATCGGCGGCGCCGCGCTGCCCGAGGGCTTCGACGGGTGGTTCGAGCGCACGGTCGCCCGCGATCGCGAGGCGCGTTATCCCAACGGGCGCGCGGCGTGGGCCGATCTCGCGCCCATCCTCACCGCGCGCTCTGTCGCGACGCTCGCGACGCCCGTGCCGAGCGCGGGCGAGCGCGTGACGCTCCCCGAGGTCTCGCTGCGGTTTCATCGGGCCTTCGAGATCGCCTTTGCGCCGAGCCCGGCTGAGCGATCGAGCTCGATGTGGGGGCGCGTGATGCGCGCGTTCGGGGGCGCCGAGCCGAGCTCCGAAGGCGCGCGATCCGCGATGGCGATCACCTCGCTCGTGGCCGAGCTCTACAACGCGCTCGGCAAGCTCGGCGTGCACAACGCGATCTCGCTCATCGTCGATGAGCAGGTGATCTTCCGCGACAACGCCGGAAAAAAGGACGATCTGCGCGATTTGGTCGCGGCGCTCGCCGCCCGCGCGCCCACCATCGCGGCCGGGTTCCGGCGGATGACGCTCGCGGTCGAGCACGACGTGGGCGGGCTTCACGCGGTGATCGAGGTGGTGGGGGAGCGCGACGACAGGACCGGCGCGGCGGTGCTCCACGTGCAGGCGGGGGCGCGGCTCCGCGACCTGTCGCCCGCGCCCGGCGAGACCGCGGATGGATATCGCAAGAAGCTCGCGCCCATCGTGGGAGATCCCGTGCTCCTTGAGGCCGACGCGCGCTCCTTTACGGCCTTCACCGAGCGCCTCCAAACGACGATGCAGAGCGCCTTCCCCGAGGGCAAGGTGGCGAGCGCGACCGGCGCGGATCCTCACCCGCGCTACTTCCCCAACCCCTTTGAGTGGATCTTGATTTAACGGCTCAAAACCGCTCTTCGCGGAAGCGCATCCCGAGCCGCTCGCAAACGGGCCTGAGCTTGACGGCGAGCCCGTGCGGGCCGCAAAAATAAGCGTCCACCGTCTCGGGCGCGTGCTGCTTCACGATGTCGCGAAGGAGCGTCTCCCAATCGGGATCTCCCATGTGGGTCTTGGCGCGGAGCCCGGTCACGATGTCGCGGTGGCCGGTCGCGTGGAGCACGTCGCGGGCGAGGTGGAGCGCCGTGGAGGTGACGTCGCAACGGCCGTTCGTCATGCAGATATAGATATCGAGGAGATCGCGTGTGTCGATGGCCTCCAGCCGGGAGAGGAGCGCGGCGAACCACTCGAACGAATATTGATCCTTGTTGAGCCAAAAGAAGTGGACCTTGCGGAGCGCGCCGTCCCCCTGCCCCGCGCCCTTGCCGTACGCGCGGAGGAGCAGGCTCTCCAGCACGGCGGCGAACGGGGTCACGCCGATGCCCGCGCCGATGAGCACGGCGTACCGAGTCTCGAAGATGTGCGCGCTCGGCGTGCCATAAGGACCATCGATTTGCGCGGTGAGCGGCGCGTGCGAGCCGCTCGCGTGCTTGTGCTCCACCAGCCTGCGGAGCGCCGCGGTCCAGTTGCCGAGGCTCCGCACGTGAACGGTGATGGTGTCGCGCTCGGGCGCGCTGCTGATCGTGAACGGGTGCCACTCGCGCTTCGCCACCTCGGGCACGCGCAAAAACAAGTAGTCGCCCGCGCGGTGCGAGAAGCCCGGAGGGCGCTTGAGCTCGAGCCTCGTCACGCCCGACCGGAGCGCGTGCCCCGCGATGATCTCGGCGCTCTGCGCGCGCCGCCGGAGCCGGAGCAGCTGCTCGATCGCGAAGCCCGCGATGGGCACGCCGGCCCACATCCAAAACACCGGGCCGTGCGCGAGCATGAGCCCGAGCCAAACGATGTAAAGGAGGTGCGTGAAGTAAAAGAGCTCGAATTTGCCTGATCGTCGCACGGCCGCGCGCGCGAAGATCCACATCACCGAGAAGACCACGAGGAGCGTGAGCCCGGTGAGCCCGGCCTGCGTCATGAAGAGTTGATCGACGAAAGGCTTCTTGGTGCCGATCGTATAGTTGGTGAGGTGCGCGGCCGTGTGGACGAGCCCGAACGCGAACATCGCGTGGCCCACCATGCGATGAAACGTGACCGACTCGTCGATGGGGATCACGCGGCCGAGCCACGTCTTGCGCGCCCACGTGAGCGCCCTGCGCATCATGGGGATCAAGATGAGCGCGCCGTTGAAATTGAGGCACGCGCCCGCGCCGCGCGCGATCTGCACCCACTCGTTGGCGCCGCGATCCCAATAACGGATCACCGCGCTCGTGAAGAGCGCCGCGTTCGCGAGGACCCACAAAAGAACGATGAGGATCTCGACGCCGTGGTTCTCCAACGTGCGCATCACGCGGCCGGATTTGGCCGCGCGCGGCTGGTCGATGCGCTCCAGCAGATCTTCGTTGGGCGCGATCCACCGCGCCTCGCTGCGCGTCATCGCGTCGAGGACCGAGGGGTGCGCGCGCACGACCGCCTCGAGCTCGTCGAACGTGATGCGCCCGTCGCGGTTGCGATCGGCGACCGAAAAGAGCGCGTCGACGAGCCGCTGCGCCTGCGCCTCGCTGACCGTGACGTCGTCCTCGGCGAGGCCGAGCATCACCATGCGAAAGAGCTCGGGCCGCACGATCGCGCCGTCGCCGTCGTCGTCGTGCACGCGAAACGCGAAGAGCAGTTTGTCGCGCACGTCCCCGAAGATCAGCGCGCGCACGCCGGCGAGGAACTCGTCGCGCTCGATGGCGCCGCTGCCGTCGCGATCAAAGACGCGCAGCACGCGGCCGGCGAGGTACTCGCTGCGCAGGCCGAGCGCCTTCTTCAGCTCCGCGGCGTCGATGCGCGCGTCGGGCCCCGCGATCGCCGCGAACGAGCGCTCGAGCATCGACAAAATGCGCTGATCGATCGATGATCCCCCTCCCTCCTTCGGACGCATGGGCCCCGAGCGTACCCACTTTGAGGAACGATCGCGCGGATGTTGCGCGGCTGCGCACGTCCTGCACGGCCCCTGCGCGTCCTGGCACCGGCGCCGCCGCTCATCCTCGATGTTTTCGTCCGTTCCGGTGCGGCACGGCCGTTGCGGAATGTGGAGCGGGGCTCTCTATACCGAGCCTCCTCGAACTTCAAAGGAACGTCTCATGAGCACGCACACGCTGGGGAGCTCTGCACGAACGAAGCTCATCGCCGTTGCGGCCATCGTCGCCGGCGCGATCTCGCTCGTCGCGTCCGCGGTCAGTTGTGTGGGGCCTGCGGGAGACCCGGGCGGCGTCGGTCCCCAGGGCCCCTCGGGCAAAGACGGTGACGCGGGAACCGAAGGGCCTCCCGGGCAAAACGGGGACTCGGGCCAAAACGGGCACAACGCGTATCTCACGGGCCCTGGGCTCTCCTTCGAAGTGCAAGAGACGACCATCGACACGGGCGTCGCCAAGGTGCGTTTCCGCATCACCGACGCTGCGGGGACGCCCCTCGATCGCGAGGGGCTCTACACCGAAGGCGCCGTGACCGCGCGCTTCGTGATGGGGTGGCTCGCCGAGGACGCGAGCGGCAAAGCCCTTCAATACACCTCCTACACCCTCAAGACCCAAACGAGCCCGATCACCAACCAATCGGCGGATCAAGCCGCTGCCGACGAGGGCGGCACGTTCGAGGAGATCGACGCCGAGGACGGCGTCTACGCCTATACGTTCAACACGGCCATCAACGTGGCGGACGGCACCAAGACACACACGCTCGGCTATTGGGCGTACCGTGATTTCGAGGGCTCGCGCTACGTGGCCGACGGCGTCTTTCACTTCCTGCCGGCGGGCGGTGAGCCCTCCGTGCTCCGCGACGTCGTCGAGACGGCCTCGTGCAACGGCTGCCACAACCCGCTCTCCGCGCACGGCGGGCAGCGCCGCGACGTAGAGCTCTGCGTGCTCTGCCACTCTCCGCAAACGGTGGATCCCGACACGGGCAACACCGTCGACTTCCCGGTGATGGTCCACAAGATCCACCGCGGTAAGGCCCTGCCGAGCGTGGTCGCGGGGACGCCTTATCAGATCATCGGCTTCCAGCAGTCGGTGCACGACTATTCGACCGTCGGTTATCCGCAGGAGCTCCAGAACTGCAACAAGTGCCACACGGGCGCGCAGGGCGACAACTGGAAGAACAAGCCGAGCCGGGTCGCGTGCAGCTCGTGCCATGATCTCGTGTCCTTCGACGACGTGCCCGCGCCCGGCACCCTCGCGCACGCGGGCGGCCCGATGCCCGACGACACCAAGTGCAACGTCTGCCACCCGCCCGCGGGCGGCCTCGAAGGCATCGAGAGCAAACACATGACGGCGCTCATCGATCCGATGAGCCCCAAGCTCGTGGTCACCATCGTCGGCGTCGAGAAGAGCAACCCCGGCCAAAAGCCCGAGATCGTCTTTGACGTGACCGTCAACGGCGCTCCCACCGACATCCTCGCGACGCCGCTCGCGAGCCTCCGCCTCACGGTCGCTGGCCCGACCACCGATTACGCGACCTTCTGGCAAAACACCGTGCAAGGCAGCGGCGCTTCAGGCACCCTCACCGCCGAGCCCGGACAACAAGGCCGCTTCCGTTATGCGTCCTCGACCGTGATGCCCCCGGCGTCGACAGGCACCTACGCCTTCGGCTTCGAGGGGTACATGCAGGCGAGCGCCACGGCGCCGCGGTATTCGACCAAGAACCCCGTCGCGTTCGCCGCCGTGACCGATCCCTCCCCTGTCCCGCGCCGCACGGTGGTGGACGACCAGCTCTGCAACAACTGCCACTATCAGCTCGGCGCGCACGGCGGGCAGCGCAACGACGCGCAATATTGCCTCCTCTGCCACAACCCCAACAAGGTGAACGATCAACGCGTCTCGCGCTTCGAGGGGCAGAGCGTGGTCGCGCAGTCGGTCGACCTCTCCGTGATGGTCCACCGCATCCACATGGGCGAAGAGCTGACGCAGCAGCCTTATATCTTGGGCGGCTTCCCCGCGCCCTCGGCCGCGAACCCCGCGGGCACGCCCATCGACTTCGGCGAGGTGCGGTATCCGGGCGATCGCAAAGCGTGCTGGGCCTGCCACGCCGGCCCGTCGTACACGCTGCCGCTCGCGCAGGGGCTCTTGCCCCCGAAGACGCAGCTCCTCCAGTGCATGGAGGATCCCGCGGCGGACGCGAACGCCTATTGCGACAACCGCGTCGTCGCCTCCGAGACCCCGATGTGGCCCGAGGCCGCCGCGTGCACGGGCTGCCACGACGCGCCGCACGTCATCGCGCACGTCCAGACCAACACCACCATGACCGGGCTCGAAGCCTGCGCCACGTGCCATGGAGCCGGCGCCGAATACGACGTGAACCGCGTCCACGCGCCCGCGCCGTAAGCCGCTATCGACCCCAACCCCAAGGACCCAACGAGACCATGCGCGCGCACCGAGGATTGGCGATCATCGCGTTGAGCGCGCTCGCGTCCGTCGCCGCGTGCGTGATCGAGCGCGCGCAGCCGGCCGAAAATGGGCAGCACCCCGAAGGATGGATGCGCGCGTCGAGCCCCGACTTCCACGGCAAATACCTCCGCTCGACCGGCGATGATCTCTCCCCTTGCCGCGTCTGCCACGGCGACGACTACCAAGGCGGCCCGGTCCAAGTGGGCTGCACCACCGCGGGTTGCCACGAAAAAGGCCCTGAGCAGTGCGACACCTGCCACGGCAAGAAGAATGATCCCCGCCCGAGCACGGGCGCGCACGCCGAGCACGCCGGGTATTGCACCGAGTGCCACAAATTGCCCGGCGACTGGGCCTCTCACGACACGATCGATGGCCACGTGCTCGTGGTCTTTTCGGGGCTCGCGGTCGCGAACAACGCGGTCGCCGCGTGGGTCCCGAGCGAGTCGCGGTGCGCAGGCACGTATTGCCACGGGAGCGGCGCGCCCGTGTGGAAGGCCTCGGGGCCCGAGCCCGCGCCGTGTGATTCGTGCCACGCCGAGCCGCCGTCCTCGCACGATCGGTTCGCGTTCGTCGCGCCCAAAGGCAGCTGCGCGACCTGCCACCCCGCGCCGAACGACGGTAAGCACATCAATGCTTCCCTCGACATCAACGCTCCTCTCGCGTGTAACACGTGCCATGGCCACGGCGATTTCGGCGTCCCCGCGCCCGCGCTCGACGGGTCGAGCGACGTCACGAAGCCCGGGACGGGCGCGCACGCGCGCCACACCGACGATGGGCTCGCCGATCGGATGAGCCCTGTCGTGGGGTGCGACAGGTGTCATGTCGTGCCTGCCACCGTGCTCGCGCAAGGCCATTTGGACATGGCCTCTCCCGCGGACGTGACGCTCAAGGCCGGGGAGAGCTACGACGCGCAGACAGGCCGTTGCAACGCGGATTGTCACTTCAACCGATCGCCCGGCCCCATGTGGACCGACGCGAGCGGCGCCGCGCGCGCGTGTGATGCGTGCCACGGCTTCCCTCCCGTCAAGCTGCGCGACGGGACCTCGCACACGCCCGCGGCGCCCTCGCTCGCGAGCTGCCTCTCCTGCCACCCGTTCGATCCCGCGCGCCACGCGGACGGGATCGTGGACGTTGGGCCATGAAGATCCGCGCGCTCTGTCCGACCCTGGTCGCGCTCGCGCTCACGGCGCTGCCCGCGGAGGCGCAATATCGGCTCCGCGCGGACGCGTACGCCGCGGGCGCGGGGACCGCGTCGGGCTTTCTGATGTTGCAAGGCGAGACGCGCGGATCGTCGTGGCTCGACGCCGAGACCGTGGTGTGGCTCGGCACGGGCGACACGCCCGCGAACGTGCTCGTCGCGTCGGTGCGCGCGCGACACCCCAAGGGCTACGGCGAGGTGCGCGTGGGCCGCATGCTCGTGATGACGGGCGCGATCCGGCCGGTGCACGTCGACGGCGCGAGCGTCGCCGCGCGCGCGCCGTGGGGGACGAGCGTCGAGGCGTTCGGCGGCGTGCCCGTGTCGCTCGACTACACGCCGCGCCCCTTCGATTGGATCGTCGGAGGCCGCGTCTCGCAGCGTATCCTCGATCGCGCGGTGCTCGGCGTCTCGTACCTGCAGCGGCGATCGTCGGGCGCGGTCGCCTTCGAGGAGCTCGGCTTCGACGCCGCGGTGACGCCCGTGCGATGGCTCGACGCCGGAGCCACGGCCGCGGTCGACGTGTTCCGGCCCGGCCTCACCGACGCGCGCGTGTCGATCGGGATCCGGCCGCTCCAGACGCTTCGGATCGAGGCGTACGGCGTGCAGCGATCGCCGTCGCACCTCTTGCCCGCGACGTCGCTCTTCGCCGCGCTCGGCGACGTGCCCTCGCGGCGCGCGGGCGCGAGCGTGTTCTTCCGCGTCGCGCCGAGGCTCGATGTGACGGGCGACGGCGCGGTCGAGTCGCTCGGCGGGGACCTCGGCAGCGTGGGCTTCGTGCGCGCGACGCTGCGCCTCGACGACAAGGGCACGCGCGCGATCGCGCTCGAAGGGCGCAGGCAGAGCGTGCCCCTCGCGTCGTGGACCGGCGTGCGGTTGGTCGGCCATTTCCCCTTCGCGCGCGTGCTCGCGATCGCGACCGAGCTCGAGCTCGCGGTCCCCGATCAGGGGCGCGGCCGAGGCTCGGTGTGGCCATGGGGGCTCGTCGCCCTTCAATACAAGCCCGAGCCGCTGTGGGAGGTCGCGGGCGCGTTCGAGGCGAGCTCCTCGCCGTCCAACATCGCTGCGCTGCGCGGCCTCGTCCGCGTCTCGCGCTCGTGGGAGATCCGCTGATGAAGCGCGCGAGCTCGGTCTTGATGTTGGCCCTCGCGGTCGCGCTGCTCGGCGCGTGCGTCGAGGTGCTCGGCTTCCGCGGCCCGGATCAACGGCCCTTCGAGCACCGGGCGCACACCGTCAAAGGCATCCACTGCAACGCGTGCCACGCGGGCGCGGGCGCCGCGGGCGAGGACGGCCCGCTGCACTTGCCGAGCACCGCGGACTGCGTGAGCTGCCATCAAAAGCCGCACGACGATCGGCCGTGCGGCACGTGCCACGGCCTCTCCTCCACGCGCGCCGCCGCCGAGGCCGCGCGCAGGGACCTTCGCTTCACGCACCGCGAGCACCAGCCGCGCACGTCGGGCGATTGCGTCCGCTGCCACCTCGACATCGCGAGCGGCGCCGACGTGCTGCGGCCGCGCATGGCCACGTGCGGGAGCTGCCACGTGCACAAAGATCAGCTCGTGCAAAATCGCTGCGAGCCTTGCCACGTGAGCCTGCGCGACGAAGGCGTGAAGCCCGACGATCACCTGGTGCACGGCCCGAGCTTCGTGCGCGAGCACGGCGTGCGCGCGGCGGCCGACAAACAGCTCTGCACGACGTGTCACGCCGAGAAGGACTGCGCGAGCTGCCACGGGGTGAGCGCGCGCATCCTGCCCGAGCGGTTGCGCTTCGAGGACACGACCAAAGGCGGCGTGCACCGCGCGGGCTTCGTGTCGCGCCACGCCGAAGAGGCGCGCGGCGATCCCGGCCTTTGCACCACGTGCCACGCGCCCTCCTCGTGCTCGAAGTGCCATGAGCGCGAGAAGCGCGCGGCGCTCTCGGGCGGCAAGAGCCCGCACCCCGTGGGGTGGCTCGGCTTGCCCGGCCAGCGCAACGATCACGGTCGCGCGGCGTGGCGCGAGCCGGATCAATGCGCGACGTGCCACGGCGGCGCGGGCGAGCAGCTCTGCGTGGGCTGCCACAAGGTCGGCGGGCCGGGCGGCAACCCGCACGCGCCGGGCTTCCGATCGCGGCAACCCAAGACCGAGCGGCCGTGCAAGCTCTGCCACGGAGCGGTGTTGTGAAGGGCCCCGCGCGATCGCCGTGGACGAGCGCGATGGGCGCGATTTTGTCGATCGCGCTGGTCGTCGCGGTCGTCGTCGGCGCGAGCTCGTGCGGCGCGCCGCGCGACGAAGCGCCTTCGGATCAAGGCTCGACCTCATCTCCTCCGCGCGATCCTCACGCCGCGCTCGACGGCGGCGTCACGCTCGACGCGGGCGCGGATCACCATCACGGCGCGGGATCGACGCGCTGCTCGGCGTGCCACAAAGACGAGGACCGCACCAAGGACAAATGGCGCGAGACGGCCAAGCGGATCGGCCACGACGTCGACGCCGCGCTCGCCGATCGCACGCGCTGCACGTGCTGTCACCTCGGCGAAGTAAAGGGTTTTGGCGATCCGCTCGATCGGCGCTGCCTCTCTTGCCACGACGACAAGAAGGTCACCATCACCGCGATGGGATCGATGCACTGCGTGAGCTGCCACGATCCCGCGAAGCTCGGCGGCGCGGCGATCCGCGAGGGCGCGTGGGAGTGCCAGAAGTGCCACGCGGGCGCGCAGGGCGCGCGCGCGGGCATCGACGTGCACCGCGGCGAGGACTGCGCGAGCTGCCACCGCCCGCACGAAGAGCCGTGGACCATGCCCATGCGCTGCGCCGACTGCCACCCCGGCCGCGAGACCGGGCACGGCAAGGCGCCGTCGCAAATCGCCGAGCACGCGGGCGTCGTGGGCACGCCGTGCGACACGTGCCACAAGCCGCACGAGACCGCGGGCGCGGCGTCGCACCGCTGCGAGGAGTGCCACAACAAGGACAAACCCGGCGCGTTCGCGAAGGCCACGTTCGAGGCGGGCCACGCCGCGTGCACGAGCTGCCACGAGCCGCACGCGGGTGATCGCGCGCCCCCGAAGGCCTGCACCACGTGTCACGACCACATGACGCTCATGAACGTGCGCGGCAAAGCAGGCGCGTTCGACGCGTTCGCGGGCCGCGCGCTCAGCGCCGTTCCCAAGGGCGAAGCGGCCCATCAAGACTGCGCGAGCTGCCACAAGCCGCACGACGTGAAGGGCACCGCCGCGGCGTCGTGCGCGGGCTGCCACGCGGGCGTGCACCCCGATCACCCGGATCCCAAGGGCGTCGGATGCGTGGGCTGCCACGCGCCTCACCCCAAGGCGGGCGGCGGTTCGCGCGCGACGTGCAACACGTGCCACACGGCCGCGAAGAACGAGAGCGCGTTCCACACGGGCGGGCTCACGTGCGCGAGCTGCCACGCGCCGCACACGTTCACCAAGGCGAGCGCCAAGCCCTGCGCGAGCTGCCACGAGAAGGTGAGCGCGACCGCGTCGCACGGCGGCCACAAAGACTGCGGCGGCTGCCACACCGCGCACACGCCCGTCGCGTCCAAGCCGAGCTGCGAGCGGTGCCACGAGGCCGAGAAGAAGACCGCGCCGCTCGGCCACTCCGAGTGCGCGAGCTGCCACGCGGTGCACAGCGGATCGGCCGCGCCCAAGGCCGCGTGCGCGAGCTGCCACGCGCCCAAGAAGACAGGCCCCCACGCGCGACAAGACTGCGGCTCGTGCCATCGCGCGCACGGCCCCGACGCGCCCAGAGGCCCGATCGGGCCCGCGAGCCCGCCCGCGTGCACGAGCTGCCACGCGACGCAGAAGCTCGGCGGGCTCCATCAAAAGCCCTCCCATGGCACCTGCACGAGCTGCCACACGGCCCATGGATCACCGAGCGCGGAGCGCGCGAGCTGCGTCGGCGCGTGCCACGCCGACAAGAAAGATCACGAGCCCACCGCCAAGGTCTGCAAGGGCTGTCACGCGTTCGGCAAGGGACGTTGATCACCCTCTCTCCACCACGCGTCGCGTCATCACGGGACCCCGCCGCCGCCCCGCAAAATGATCGCAATTCGAGCCATTTCACCGAGCGCGAGGACGCGCTAGGGTGCGCTGTGATCACCCGACCGACCTTCCCTCCGCTCGACGTCGCAGACCGCGGTCTCTCCTCGCTCGCGCGCGGCGTCATCGGCTCCGAGATCCTCCGCATCGCCGCCGAGATCCGCGCGCTCAAGGCCGCGGGCGCGTCGATCTGCAACCTCACGGTGGGCGACTTCGATCCATCGTATTTCCCCATCCCGGAGAGCCTGCTCGAAGGCACGCGGCGCGCGCTCGAAGGCGGCCACACCAACTACCCTCCTTCGGACGGCGTCCCCGTGCTGCGCGAGGCGGTGGTCCGCTTCTACGCGCGTGAGCTCGGGCTCGAGTATCCCGTCGAGTCGGTGCTCATCGCGGGCGGCGCGCGGCCGCTCCTGTACTGCGCGTATCGCACGCTGCTCGATCCGGGTGATCTCGCGGTCTACCCCGTGCCGTCGTGGAACAACAACCACTACACGTACCTCGCGGGCGGGCGCGGCGCGCCCATCGCGGTCTCGTCCGCGACCAACTTCTTTCCGACCGTCGATCAAATCGCGGCGCACGCGCGCGAGGCGCGGATCGTCCTCATCAACTCCCCGCTCAACCCCACGGGCACCGTCATCGCCGAGAGCGAGCTCGCCTCCATCGCGGAGCTCGTCGTGACCGAGAACCGGCGGCGCGCGCAGAGCAACGAGCGGCCGCTCTATCTGATCTTCGATCAGGTGTATTGGACGCTCACGTTCGGCAGCGCCGTGCACACGACGCCTGTCTCGCTCGTGCCCGAGGTCGCCCCTTATACGCTGCTCCTCGACGCGCTCTCCAAAGCCTTCTGCGCCACGGGCCTGCGCGTCGGCTGGGGGGTGATGCCGCCCGCGGTTCGAAAGCGCATGGCCGACATCTTGGGCCACGTGGGCGCGTGGGCGCCCAAGGCGGAGCAGGTCGCGTCCGCGGCGCTGCTCGACGCGCCCGACACGATTCGCGCGTTCCAAACCTCCATGAAGGCCGAGGTCAAAGCGCGGCTCGACGCGCTCTACCAAGGCTTCTCCGCCATGAAGCGAGATGGGTATTCGGTCGAGGCCATCGAGCCTCAAGGGGCCATTTACCTCTCGGCCAAATTCGATTTGATCGGCAAGACCGTAAACGGCATCACGTTCCGCACCAACGACGAGATCCGAAAATACCTGCTCGAAGCGGCGGGGCTCGCGATCGTGCCGTTCCAAGCCTTCGGCCTCAAAGAAGAGAGCGGCTGGTTCCGCCTCAGCGTGGGCGCCGTGTCGATGGCCGACATCGCGGCCATGTTCCCGCGGCTCCGTGGTTGTTTGGATCCCTCACGCGCGTCGCGCTGATCTCTCGACACGCGCGCGCTCGTTTTCTCTACGCTCCTCTCCATGATGGAATTCGTGAAGCGCATCGGCCGCGCGTGGTTCGGCCTGCGCGCGCCGGTGACCCGCGCCGAGTACCTCGCGGGCGGCGTGCTCTTCATGGCGCTCAAGTTCGCGATCGAGCGCGCGCTCTTCCAAGCCTGGGCCCACAAGGAGTTTTCGCTCGGCGCGTTCTTGAGCCCGTTCTTCGTGCGCCGCGTGGAGCTGCTCTCGGATTCGCCCGACGGCATGACGGGCGCGATGATCGGGATCGCGATGCCGTTCTTGTGGATCGGCATCTCGATGAGCGTGCGGCGCGCGCTCGACGCGGGGCTCCCCCCGCTCGTCGGGTTCTTATTTTTGATCCCCGGGGTTCATTACATCTTGATCGCCATCTTGTGCGTGCTCCCCTCGAAGCCGCTCGCGGCGCCCTCGCCCAAGCAGAGCGCCTATCGCCCGGCGCCCACGCAGGAGACGCTCCCCAAAGAGCCTCCGAGCACCGCGCTCATCGTCATTCGCGCCGTGACCACGTCGTCGGCGATTGGCTTCTTGATGTTCGCGATCTGCGTCTACGTGTTCAAGAGCTACGGCACCGCGCTCTTCCTCGCGACCCCGTTCGTGATGGGCTTCGTCGCCGCGATGTCGTACCGCGCGGCCAAGGCGCATTCGCCGGGCTACCAAGCGCCGAGCGCCGCGGTCGGGTGCGGCTTCCTCGGGCTCGTGATCACCGGCATCGGCCTGTTCTTCATGGCGCAAGAAGGCCTCGCGTGCCTCGCGATGGCCATCTTGCCCGCGGGCGTGCTCTCGCTCCTCGGCTCGCTCATGGCGATCTCGGTCTTCTCGTTCGCCGAGGTCGCGGCGCGGCGATCCGGCGCGGCGCTCGTGATGTTGCCGCTCGCCGCAGGGGCGGAGTCCATGGCCCAGCGCCCGCCGCTCTACGAGGTGGTGACGAGCGTGGAGGTGGACGCGCCGCCCGAGGTGGTCTTTCGCCACGTCACGAGCTTTCCTGATCTCGATCCGCCTCACGAGTGGATCTTTCAAAAGGGCATCTCGTACCCGGTGAGGGCGCGCATCGAGGGGCAAGGCGTGGGGGCGATCCGGTATTGTGAGTTCTCGACTGGCTCGTTCGTCGAGCCGATCACGCGGTGGGACGCCCCTCACGTGCTCTCGTTCGACGTGGCCGAGAACCCGCCCCCGATGCGCGAATGGAGCCTTTGGGACAACATCGATGCTCCGCATCTCCACGGCTTCATGCGCTCGAAGCGCGGAGAATTCCGGCTCATCAAGCTCCCGTCGGGCAAGACGCGCCTCGAAGGGAGCACGTTTTACGAGCTCGAAATCTACCCCGCGGTGTATTGGAAGGCGTGGACGGACTCTATCGTCCACACCATCCATGGCCGCGTGCTCCGGCACATTCAAACGCTCGCGGAGGCCGACGCGCGCCTCGCGCGGTGATCACCGCATCGCCCGCTTCATCCGCGCGAGCACGCGTTCGAAGATCGCGAGGGCGTGCGCGACGTCGTCGGGCGCTGTGTCCTCGCCGAGCGAGATGCGCAATGCGGACGCCGCGCGCGCGCGTCCGCCCATCGCGGTGATCACGGGGGAGGGCTCGGCGGTGCCCGCGGCGCAGGCCGATCCGCTCGACACCGAGAGCCCTTCGAGATCGAGCGAGGCCGCGAGCTCCGCGCCCGAGAGGCCCATCCACGAGAGGTTCGACACGTGCGGCGCGCGCGGTGACGTGCCGTTCACGAGGACCTCGATCCCCAGCGATTGACCGAGCGAAACGAGATCGGCTTCGAGCGCGTCGCGGAGCGGCGCCACGTTCGCCCACCCGGGCGCGGTCCCGCACGCGCGCCGCGCAGCGATCGAAAATCCCGCTGCTGCCGCGGGATCTTGCGTGCCCGGCCGGAGCCCCCGCTCCTGCGCGCCGCCGAAGAGCACGGGGTGGAGCTTGAGGCCGGGCCTCGTCACGAGCGCGCCGATCCCCTTGGGGCCGCGGATCTTGTGCGCGGCGATCGACACGAGATCCGCGCCTCGCCACGCGCGTTGGTCGAGCTTGCCCGCGGCCTGGATCGCGTCGACGTGGAGCGGGATCCCGCGCTCCTTCGCGATCGCAGCGACCTCGGCGACGGGTTGGATCACGCCGGTCTCGTGGTTGACGGCTTGCAGCGTGACGAGCGCGACATCGCTGCGATCCAAGGCTCGTTTGAGCGCCTCGGGGTCGGCGCGGCCGGACGGCTCGGGATCGATCCACACGACCGCGACGCCGCGATCCGCGAGCGCTTCGGCCGCGCGCACGATCGACGGGTGCTCGATGCGGCTCACGATGAGCGCGCCTTTGCCTCGCGAGAACGCGTGCGCGAGCGCCATGTTGTTGGCCTCGGTGCCGCCCGATGTGATCACGACGTCGCGCGCGTTATGGCCCGTGAGCGCCGCGACGGCCTCGCGCGCGGCATCGACGTTGGCGCGCGCGCTGCGGCCGTGCTCGTGGACGCTCGCGGGGTTGGCCCAGGCGTCGTCCCACGCGCGGATCATGGCGGCGCGGACGTCGTCGTGGATCGGAGCGGTCGCGTTCCAATCGAAATAGAGCCTGCGCTTCATCCTCGGCGCACCGGCACGATCGGGCCCGACTCGGGCCTCACCTCGTCGGGCGCGCGCTGCGCGACGGTGATGAAGAAGGCCGCGCCGCCGAGCGGGACGCCCTCGATCACCTCGCGGCTCGGCGAGACCACGCGCACGTCGCCGCCGAGGCCGCGCGCGGTGCGCTTGGCGATCGCGAGGCCCACGCCCACGCCGCCGTGCTCGCGCGTGACCGAGCCGTCGCCTTGGATGAAGGGCTCGAAGATGCGCTCCAGGCGCTCGGGCCGCACGCCGGGGCCCGTGTCCGCGACGCAGAGCTCGTAGTGGCCTGACGGTAAGCGCGTGACGCGGACGCCCACGGTGCCGCCTTCGGGCGTGAACTTGATCGCGTTGTCGAGGAGCTGCGCCATCGCGCGTTGGAGGCGGCTCGCGTCTCCCCAGCCCGGGAGCGGACCGCGCGGCAGCTCTTCGACGAGCTGGATTTTGGCTGCGTCGAAGCGATCGGCGGCCTTTGCCATCGCGCGGCGGATCGTGTCGAGGAAATCGTAGTCCGCGTGAAAGAAGCGCATCCTGCCCGTCTCGAGGCCCGTCACGTCGAGCAGGTTGTCGATGAGGCCGCGGAGCCTGTGCACGCAGTCGTCCATCGAAAAAAGAGCCTTTTGCTGCGCCCGGTTGAGCGGGCCGAGCTCCTCGTCTTTGAGGAGCTTCACGTAGCCGACGATGGGGGTCATCGGCGTCGCGAGCTCGTGCGAGATGTTGCGGTAGAACTCGGCGCGCGCGGCGTCGAGCTCGCGCAGGCGCGCGTTCGCGCGGCTCAGCTCGGAGATCTTCTCTTCGAGGTGCGCGACGATGCGTTGGCTCTGCTCCATGAGGCGCGCGGATCGCCCGGGCGGCGCGCTCTCTTTGGCGCCCTTCAAGTAGCGCTCGATGACCGAGGGGAACGAGCGCGCGTCGATGGGCTTTTGGAGGAAGCCGTCGCAGCCGACCGCGAGGCTCGTGTCGCGGTCGCCTTCGGCGGTGATGGCGACGATGGGCACGCCCGCGAGGAGCGGCTCGGCGCGCAGGCGGAGCGTCACCTCGTAGCCGTCGAGGCCTGGGATGTTGAGGTCGACGAGCACGAGATCCGGCTTCTTTTCCCGCGCGAAGCGGATGCCTTCGAGGCCGTCGACCGCGTCGACCACGTCGTGCCCAGACTTCTGGAGCAGCTTTCGAACGAGCAACCGGTTCGCCGGATCGTCCTCGATGTGAAGGATGCGCGGCATCGGACCATCGATATCACGATCTCGCGCGGGGCTGGGTCCATCCCCATCGCGGCCGGCGACAAAGTGCGATAGATCGACTCGTCATGCGCCTCCGCCTCCGCTCCTTGCTGCCCGCGCTCGCCCTGTTCGTGATGGCGTGTGATCCGCCCAAAGATCAAGCCGCGGACGCTGCGCCCACCACACCGCCGGCGCCGACCGCCACCTCGGCCGCCGAGGTCGGGATGATGACGCCGGGGAGCGCCGCGATGGTCCCCGCGAGCGCGCCGCCCGAGCCATCCGCGCCCCCCGCGCCGCCCACCGTCGTGGGCGCAGCGCACGTGCTCGTCGCGTACAAAGGCGCGCTCGGCGCGGCGCCGGCCATCACGCGCAGCAAGGCGGACGCGAAGAAGCGCGCGGAGGAGGCGAGGAAGCTCCTCACCGACAAGAAGAAGACGTTTGACGATCTGGTCAAAGAGTACAACGACGATCCGCTCTCCAAGGCTACGAATGGGGCGATTGGCAACTTCGCGCGGAACGTGTTTCCAAAGTCGTTTGAAGAGGCGACCTTCAACATGGAGGTCGGCGGCATCTCCGACGTGGTGGAGACGCCGCGCGGCTTTCACATCATCAAGCGCACCAAGTGAGCTCCGCGAACGCGGCGAAGGCATCTCCGCCTTTGTTCGGCGCGCGCGCCTCGTTCGGGCTCGCGGCGATCTCGGGGGTGGTTTATTTCTTGGGCTTTCCGGGGGTCAACGCGTGGCCGCTCGCGCTCGTCGCGCACGTGCCTTTGCTCCTCGCGCTCCATGGACAAGCCCCGAGGCGCGCGGCGCTGCTCGGGCTCACCGGAGGGTTCTTTATCTCGGTGACGGGCTTTTATTGGCTCTATGGGATGCTGCGTGTCTTCAGCGGCATGTCTGGGGTCGTGTGCGCCCTCATGATGATGGCGCTCTGCCTTTATCAAGGCGGACGCACGGCCTTGTTGGGCTTCTTGACGGCGCGCGCCGCGCAGAGGGGTTGGCCGCTCGCGCCGAGCTTCGCGCTCGCTTATGCAGCGAGCGAGCTCTTGTATCCCCTGCTCTTCCCCTGGTATTTCGGCGCTTCGGCGCACAACGCGCCGGTGTTCTTGCAGGTGGCCGACGTCGGCGGGCCCTACCTCGTGAGCTTGGTTTTGCTCGCGCCGAGCCTCGCCATCGCGGATTGGATCATCGCGCGGCGCGAGGGGCGCACGGCGAACAAGCGGCTTTGGATCACGTGTTTTGCCGTCCCTGCCCTCGCGGCGGCCTACGGCGTAATTCAAATGAGCCGGCACGAGGCGCGCGCCGCCAAGGCCCCTTCGATCGAGGTTGGGATCGCGCAGGGCGACGTACCCCTCTTTGGCCGGTCGGACGCGGTGCAAACACAGCTCGACCTGACGGCCCAGCTCAAGGCCAAGGGTGTTGATCTCGTGGTGTGGAGCGAGGCCGCGATCCCCACGTTTTACCCCGAGATCGGCTATCAAGAGGAGATGAAGAAGAAGCTCACGAGCAAGCTCGGCGTCGCCGCGATGGTGGGCGCGGGCATCACGGGAGCTTCCACCGGGAGCGACGTCATCGCGTACAACACGTCGCTCATGGCCGACAAAGACGGCAACGTCATCGGCCGGTACGACAAGCGATATCTCTTGGCGTTCGGCGAATATCTGCCCTTCGGCGACACGTTCCCGGTGCTCTACGAGTGGTCGCCCAACTCGGGCCGCTACGAGCCGGGCAAATCGCTCGACCCTATCACGTGGGGCGATCACAAGCTCACCACGATGATCTGTTATGAGGATATCTTGCCTCATTACGTGAACGACCTCGTGCGCCACGGCGACCCCGATCTGCTCGTGAACATGACCAACGACGCATGGTTCGGGGACACGACCGAGCCGCTCGAGCACCTCGCCTTGGCGCAGCTCCGCGCGGTCGAGCACCGGCGTTATCTGGTGCGCGCGACCAACAGCGGCATCTCGGCCATCGTCGATCCGATGGGGAGGCTCGTCGTCCGCGGGGGCGTGGCGAGGAGAGAGGTGATGACCGGCAAGGTGGCTTTTTTGCGCGGCAAGACAGCGTATGAGGTGCTCGGGGACAAGCCCTTTTATATGATGGCGGTCGCGATCGGGCTGATGGCGTTGGTGCGGCGCGAACGGCTCGGCAAGCGTGCGGGGGGCGACTCGCCATGACCACCAAGCCATCTCCGCCGGTCGAGACCGAGACCATGCCCGAGGCGCCTCCGTCGCCCGGCGAAGGCCGGCGGCTCGCGGTGGTGGTCGAGGCCGAGGGGAGCGCGGAGATGGCGCTGCTGCGCGCTGGAGAGCCCGTTGTCGTAGGCCGCACCGAGCCTTCGGACCTACGGTTGGATCACCCCACCCTCTCGCGGCGTCACGCGCGGTTCACCCGCGACGCCGACCGGATCGAGGTGGAGGACTTGGGCTCGCGCAACGGCACGTGGGTCGGCGGCCGGCGCGTCGATCGCGCGCGGGTCGAGGTCGGTGACGAGGTGATGTTGGGCAGCACGTTCGCGTGTGTCCACGCGCTCGGGTCGAGCGGTCAATCCATGGGCGTCGACGGCGAGCTCGCGTTTCAGCGGCGCCTCGACGAAGAGGCGGCGCGCGCGCGGGATCGCGGGCGCCCGTTTGCGCTCTTGATGGTGCGCGCCGAGCGGGGCGCCGCGGAGGACGGAGCGTGGCTATCGCGCGTAAAAGCCGCGCTTCGCCCCTTTGATCGGCTGGCCCTTTATGGCCCTTCGGGCGCGCAGGTGCTCTTGCCCGAGACGGGGACCGGCGAGGCGGAGCGCATCGCCACGCAGATCGCCGCGCCGCGCGGGGCGACTCCCCTCTTCGCCGGGGTCGCGGCCTTCCCGGACGCGGGGAGCACCGTGGATGAGCTCGTCACCGCGTCGCGCGACGCGGCGAACCGCGCGACGGCGGCGAGGCCCGTTGTGGTGGAGGGGCAAACGCTCTTCACCGATGGAGCGGTGATCGAAGAAGGAGGGGTGGTGGCGGGCCGGGCGATGCGCGACGTGCTCGCGACGGTGAAGCGGGTCGCGACCTCGAAGGTGCCTATCGTCCTTCACGGCGAGACAGGGACGGGCAAAGAGGTGCTCGCGCGGATGGTGCACGAGGGCGGGCCGCGGCGGGCCGCGCGGATGGTGCGCGTCAACTGCGGCGCGATCCCCAAGGAGCTCGTCGAGAGCACGTTGTTTGGGCACGAGCGGGGGGCGTTTACGGGCGCGGTGCAGCAGCAACGCGGGGTGTTCGAAGAGGCGGACCTAGGCACCGTGTTCCTCGACGAGATCGGTGAGCTGCCCTTGCCCGCGCAGGCGGCGCTCCTCCGCGTGCTCGAGACAGGGAGCTTTAGCCGGGTGGGCGCGCGGAGCGAGATCACGGTGGATGTCCGGGTCGTCTCGGCCACCCATCGAGACTTGGAGCAGATGGCCGAAGCGGGTCAATTCCGCGCGGACTTGTTTTATCGCTTGAGCACCGTGGTGCTCGAGATCCCGCCGCTGCGCGAGCGCCCGGACGAGATCGAGCCGCTCGCGCGGAGGTTCCTCGCCCGGGCGAACGAGGCCAACGGGCGCGACGTCCAAGGCATCTCGGCCCGCGCGCTCGATCGGCTGTGTGCCTATCGTTGGCCGGGCAACGTGCGTGAGCTGAAGAACGCGATTGAGCGCGCTGTCGTCGTGACGCGCGCGCGGCTCATCGACGTCGAGGATTTGCCCGTGCGCGTGCGGGGGAGCGAGCCCGCCGAGCCCCCCCGCGACATGCGCGAGACAGGCCCGGCGGTGACAGCGCCTTTGGCGTCCACCGCTCCTCCGCCCGGCGCCGAGGGCGACGATCAAAGCCACGTCCGGGACCGCGTGCAAGACTATGAGTCTCGGATCGTTCGAGAGGCGTTGGAGGCGACGGGGTGGAGCCGAAAGGCCGCGGCCGAGCGGCTCGGGATCCCGGTGAGGACGCTGTCGTACCGGATGAAGCGGCTCGGGCTCGAGCGGCCGCGGGGATGAGGCGTGTCGCGCAAAAATCAGGACGGGGTCTGCGAGACCGTCCAGAGGTTGTTCGAGCCCAAGGTCGCGTACATCGTATAGACGTTGGCCGGGAAGACGATCTGCGCGTTGTCCCCCACCTGGGTCTCCAACACCACACCTTGTTGAACTTGGCTCCCGAAGGCCACCCAATATTCGGGGGTGGGCGTGAAGATGGCCGACATGTTGGGTTGGGCTTGGACGGCGAACGTGCCATATCCCGACATCCCGATGCCGACGGAGGCGATGCTGGAAGGGATCGTGCCGTCCTCGACGATGGTGAGCGAGCCCTGGGTGCCACCTGCGCTGAGGTTCGCGAACGTCAGCGCGCCGCTCGCGTCGGTGAACGTGACTTGGTTGGCCGTCTGCAGGTCTGCGGCCCAGTTTTGGCTGGCCGTGAACACGACGCCGGGCTGGAGGTTGCCAGTCTGGGACCAGACGAAATTGTACGAGATGTCCCATGAGAAGGTGGCGGTCGTCGTCGGCGCCATCGGCAAGGCGAACCAAGCCAGGGAGAAGACCCCCGGCGACGGGGTGCCCGGCTGCTGCTGGTAGACGTAGAAGTCCCACTGCGCAGAGCTGTTGTTGGTCACGACGAGGCTGTATTGGGTGCCGCCGCTGTCGGCGGCGATCGGGCGCGCGGGCCGGCGGCCGCTCTTGATAGAGGGGTGAGGGAGCTGTTTGAAGAGCATGCTTGTTATCTCCTGTTGAACCACCGCGTTCATCGACGATGGCAAACCACCTATGAGCAGCCCTCATGCCATCACCGATGTGGCCGCTGGATTCGATTGTTCGACGAGCCGGGCAAGGTGCTGCCCGGATAAGCGCGCATCGACAGGGCCAATGGTTGCCGGCCGGCAACAAGTTGCCCTGGACCGGCCGGGCCGCGGGCCGCTATCGTCCATGGTCGGGTATTTATGGGAATCGGCGCGTCGCACGCGCGCGAGGGCGCGCATGCGGCGAAGATTGGGCGTTATCGGATCGAGGGGATCCTAGGCCGCGGCGGCATGGGGGTCGTTTATCGCGCCGTCCATCAAGGGACGGGCGAAGCCGTCGCGCTCAAGACCGTGGCGGCCCCTTCTGCTTCCTCGATCGCCGCGATTCGCCGTGAGATTCACGCGCTCGGCAAGCTCTCGCACCCGGGCATCGTCCGCGTCGTCGACGCTGGCGTCGAGCGGGGGATCCCGTGGCTCGCGATGGAGCTCGTGGCCGGCGACACGTTGAGGCACCACATCGAGCGTGTCTTTCCGAGGGCGGCGTCACGTGCCCCCGGCGCGCGATCGACGACGGCGATCTCGATCACGTCGCGCGACGCGATGACGCGCGAGGCGCCCTCCCCTTCGCCGCGCGCCGCTGCGTCGAGCGCGCCGCTGCTCGCGCTGATCCGCCGCCTCACGGGCCCGCTCGCGCATCTCCACGCGGCCGGGCTCGTTCACCGCGATCTCAAGCCCGACAACGTGATCATCCGACCCGACGGCGCGCCCGTGATCGTCGATTTTGGGATCATCACGTCGTTCCAAGGCGAGGGAGGGCGCGACGAGATCAGCGTGGATCCCGCGGCGGGCAGCGTCGCGTACATGGCGCCCGAGCAGATCCGCGGTGAGCTCGTCGACGCGCGCGCGGACTTGTACGCGCTCGGCTGCATGCTGCACGAGGCCCTCACGGGCGCGCCTCCTTTCGTGCGCGGGAGCGCCGATGCCGTCCGTTACGCGCACCTTCACGAGCCGCCGCCGCGCGTGCGCGAGGCGCCCGAGGCGCTCGCGGAGCTCGTCGCGCGCCTGCTCGCGAAGCGCCCCGGCGATCGGATCGGGTACGCCGGCGACGTCGCCGGCGCGCTCGACGCGATCGGCACCTCGATCGCGAAGCCACCCAAAACGCCTTCGATTCGGGCGTATCTCTACCGCCCCGCGCTCGCCGGCCGCGCGCGCGACGTGGCGGCGATCGCGCCCGCGATCGACGCGCTCGTGCGCGCGAGGCGTGGAGGGCTCGTGCTCGTGAGCGGCGAGAGCGGCGCCGGCAAGACGCGCCTCGCCTCGGAGATCGCGCGCGGCGCAGCGCGCGACGGCGCGATCGTTTGCTCGGGGCGGGCCGTCGCGCGCGGCGCTCCGCTCCACGCGCTCGGGCCGCTGCTCACGGCGATCGCGGACGTTGGTCATGAGGATGAGCGCGTTGCTCGCGTGCTCGGATCGACCGGCCGGCTGCTCGCGCCGTACGCGCCCGCGATCGCGGATCTCCCGCTTTTGCAAGCCTCTCCCGAGCCTCCGCGGCTCCCGCCCGAGGCCGCGCGGGCGCGCGTGATCGACGCGCTCCACGAGGCGCTCCACGCCTTTGCGGTGCGCGCGCCCGCGCTGATCGTCCTCGATGATCTGCACGAGGCCGACGACCTCACGCTCGCCTTCCTCGCGTCGCACGCCGCGCGCGATCACGCGGGGGACGGCCTCTTGATCCTCGGCGCGTACCGCACGGAGGAGCGCTCGCCCGAGCTCGACGAGCTCGCGCGCCGCGCGCTCCACTGCGCGCTCGGAGGGCTCGATCGCGAGGGGGTCGCGACCATGGCCGCGAGCATGCTCGCGACCCCCGATCCGCCCCTAAAGCTCGTTGATTTTTTGATCGATCACACGGCCGGCAATCCCCTCTTCGTCGCCGAATACCTGCGCGCGATGAGCGCGCACGACGGCGATCCGATCCTCACGAAGGCGCCGCGATCGCTCACCGCGATCGTCGAGCGGCGCCTCGCGTCGCTCAGCGACGCGGCGCGATCCGTCGTCGCGTGGGCCGCGGTGATCGGGCGCGAGGTCGACGTCGCGATGACGGAGGCGCTCGCGGGGCTCGACGAGGCGGCGATGTTCGAAGCGATCGAGGCGCTGCGCGTCGCGCACGTCTTCGAAGAGAGGGCGCCGTCGCTCTCGTTCTCGCACGAGGAGCTCCGGCGGATCGCGCTCGCCGCGATCGCGCCCGACGCGCGCCGATCCATGCACGCGCGGGTCGCCGCGGCGATCGAGGCGCGCGGGCGCGCCGAGGACGCCGCCGCGATCGGCCATCACCACGCCGAGGCCGGCGCGCGCGCGGAGGCGAGCCTTTGGCTCGCGCGGGCGGCGGATCGCGCGCGCGACTTGTACGCGAACGGCGCCGCGATCGACCTCTATCGCGCGGCCGTTCGCGAGGCGGACGGGGGCGCTCCTCACGCGCTCTTCGAGGGCCTCGGCGACGTGCTCGCGCTCGTTGGGCGTCACGAAGAGGCCAAGGACGCGTACGCCGAGGTCCTCTCGCGCACACGCGTCGATCGGCTCGCTCTCTCCCGTGTGCAGCGCAAGATCGGGATGGGCTGGGAGGCGCGGCGCGCGTACGCGGAGGCGATCGCGGCCTACACCGAGGCCGAAGCGCAGCTCGGCGCGCTCGACCTCCACGCTCCGATGGCCCTTTGGGACGCGTGGGTCGAGATCCAAATCGCGCACATCGCCGTGCGGTATTGGGCCGCGGACATCGACGCGATGAGCGCGCTCACCGCGCGGGTGCGGCCGATCGTGGAGGCCTTTGGATCGGCGACGCAGCGCGCGCGCTTCTTCCGCGCGCTCACGCAGATCGGGCTGCGCCGCGAGCGCTACGCCCCTTCGCCCGAGACCGTCGCGTACGCGCGCGCGAGCCTCGCGGCGTGCGAAGAAGAGGAGCGATCCGAAGACTTGTCCGCGACCCGCTTCGCGCTCGCGACCGTGCTGCTCTGGCACGGCGCGCTCGACGACGCAGAAGATCGCCTCGTGGCCGCGCTCGATGAAGCGGAGCGCAGAGGCGACAAGACGTTGCAGGCGCGGAGCCTCACGTATTTGACGCAGGTGTGGCGCAGGCGAAGGCGCGTCGCCGAGGTGCGGGCGCGGGCGAAGGAGAGCCTCGCCGTCGCCGAGGTGATGAAGATGGTCGACTACGAGGGCGCGGCGCTCGCCAACCTCGCGTGGGTCGCGCTCGAAGAGGGCGCGATCGCGGAGGCGAAGCGCCTTGGAGAGAGCGCGCTCGAACGTCTCCGCGCGCCGGGCGTCGTGTATCCCTTTGCGTGGATGGCGCTCTTGCCGCTCGCCTCCGTCGCGCTCAGCGAGGGTGATCGCGCGCGCGCGACCAGCTTGTGCGCCGCGCTGCTCGCGCCCGAGCAGCAGCGCTTGCCCGACGCGCTCACCTCATCGCTCCTCACCGCGCAGCAACAAGGCGGCACAGAGAGTGCTTTGCGAGCGGTCATCGAGCGTGCCCGCGCGCTCGGTTATCTCTGACGAACGAGCGGGAAGAGGAGCATAAAGACATGGGCAGCCTCGCGATCAGTCCTTGCAACGCCGCGCTGCGCGTCGGCCAAACGCTTCCAATGGTCGCCCTCTTCGGCGGCACGACCCTCCTCTGGGAGAGCTCGAACCCGCGCGTCGCGACGGTCGATGCAAACGGCATTGTAACCGCCGTTGCTCAAAGCTCGGAGCGGGTGACCATCACGGTCATGGACGAGGTCAACGGAAGGAGGGTGAGCGCTGAGGTCTGCGTGGGCGCGCTCACCGTAACGAGGGGAAACGCGCCGGTGACGCAGATCGAGCTCGACGCGGGCGACACCGCCGATTTGTCGGTGTC
>CAYTJL010000063.1:0-4743 GCA_964437785.1 uncultured Polyangiaceae bacterium | reverse complement strand
CGCCGGTGACGCAGATCGAGCTCGACGCGGGCGACACCGCCGATTTGTCGGTGTCCCAATCCGTTGGCCGCGTGACATGGGACAGCTCAGCCCCCAATGTGGTCACCGTGGATCCTTCCACCGGCCATGTCACGGCTCTGAACCTCGGCGCGGTGATCCTCCGCGCCATGGACCAGGCCACGCCGCCCAACGTTGGTTATGTCTCTGTCCGCTCTGGAACGCTGCTCGTCTACGGGGCCGACGGCCGGCTCTACATGGTGCCTCCGGACGCGTGGACCCGCGCTACGCTCGTCCCCAGCCAGGAGGCTGGGGTGCCGACCAAACAACAGATGGACGCCATCCCGCAACAGAGCACGCAGGAGATGATGGTGTATGTGCCCCCGACCGTACAATGGACCACGTGTTATGTCTTGAACCCCGCGACGGTAACGCCCCCCGAGCAAGAGCGAGGGACCGCCGATGTCCGCCGCGCCCGCACATAAACACTTTCGGCGAGGGACACACAGACTCATCCCGCCCGAAGAGACCTTCGCGCGCGTCTCGGGGATCATGCCCGTGATGGGGATCACGCGGGTCGCCGACGTCACCGGGCTCGACACGATCGGCATCCCGGTGGCGCTCGCGATCCGGCCCAACGCGCGCTCGCTCTCGGTCTCGCAGGGCAAAGGGGCTTGTCGCGCGTCCGCGCGCGCGTCGGCGCTGATGGAGTCGGTCGAGCTCTATCACGCCGAGCACATCCACGCTCCGCTCCGGCTCGCGACGTGGAACGAGATCCGGTATCGGCGCCCGACCGCAGATATCGAATCGCTACCCCACTCCGCGGGGGGCTCCTTCCACGCGGATCTCCGCACCTTGTGGATCGAGGGGCAAGACCTGTTGGGCAAAGGCCCCATGTGGGTGCCTCATGAGATGGTGCACATGGATTACACCCTCCCTCTGCCCTCGGGGAGCGGATCCTTCGTGATGAGCTCCAATGGCCTCGCGTCGGGCAACCACCCGGCGGAGGCGCTCTGTCACGCGCTCTCCGAGCTCATCGAGCGCGACGCCTTGGCGCTGTTTCAGCTCGCGGGCGAGGGGCAGCGCGAGGCGCGCTTGGATCTCGGCACGGTGGATGATCCGGTGTGTCAAAGCCTGCTCGATCGGTATGACCGCGCCGGCGTCGAGGTCGCGGTGTGGGACGTGACGTCTGACACCCGGGTCCCTGCCTTCTCGTGTGTCATCGTGGATCGCGACCCGAGCCCGGCGCGCCCCATCGGGCCCATGAGCGGCTCGGGCTGCCATCCATGCCGCGGCGTGGCCTTGTCGCGGGCGCTCACCGAAGCGGCGCAGAGCCGATTGACCTTGATCACCGGCGCGCGCGACGACGTCCATTGCCACGCTCGCCCCGAAGGAGGAGACGTAAAGGCCGCTCGGCGCGCGCTCGACATCCTGGCGCTCTCGCCGCCCCAACGCGCGTTCTCCAGGGTCCCCGATCACGAGCGCGAGACCGTCGATGACGACGTCCTGCTCCTCCTCCAGCGCCTCGCGGCCGTAGGGATCGAGCAGGTCATCGCCGTCGACTTGACGCATGAGGCGTTTGGGATCCCGGTGGTGAGGGTGGTTGTCCCCGGCCTCGAATCGAACCACGATGTGCCCGGGTGCTCCCCGGGGCGGCGCGCGCGGGAGCGAAGGTCATGAAGGTCATTGTCTTTACCGGCCCTACCCTCTCTGCCCAGGAGGGCGCCCGCGCGCTCGACGCCACGTTCCTGCCGCCCGCCGCGCAAGGCGACGTTTATCGCGCGGCGCTCGATGCGCCGGTCGTGATCGCGATCATCGATGGTTACTTTGAGCAGGTCCCCTCGGTGGCGCATAAGGAGGTGCTTTGGGCCATGTCTCAGGGCGTCCACGTCTTCGGCGCGGCGAGCATGGGCGCGCTCCGGGCGGCGGAGCTCGCGGCGTTTGGCATGGTGGGTGTCGGTGAGGTCTTCGAGGCGTATGCCCGCGGCGAGCTCACCGACGATGACGAGGTGGCGGTCGCGCACGCGCTCGCGGAGGATGGATATCGCGCGACGTCGGAGCCGATGGTGAACGTGCGGGCCACGCTCCGACGGGGCGCCGAGGAGCGATGGATCAGCGAAGCAACGTGTGATGCGCTGACGCAGATCGCCAAAGCGATGTTTTATGCGGATCGCTGTTGGCCGGCGATCGTCGCTGCGGCGCGGGATAAAGGGATCGCGGACGAGGAGCTCACGCGCCTTCGCCGCGCCCTCCCCGAAGGGCGCGTGGACGTGAAGAAGCGAGATGCGTTGGCGATGTTGGCCGAGGTGCGGAGTCGGCTCGCGAGCGGGACGATGACGCGTAAGGAGGTGCGGTATTCTTTTCAGAGCACCGACGCATGGGCGTCGATCGCGCGCCACACGGTCGCGAGCCAAGGCTGCTCGTCGCGGGGTTTGCCCGGAGGGCGGTAATAGTGGTCGATCTCCTCGAACCCCGCGGCGACGACGAACGATCGCCAGGTCTCGAGCGTCCAAAAGCACCCGTATCGCTCGCCGCGGAAGCCCTCGCGATCGTCGCCTCGGGGGTTCGAGCAAAAGAGCACGCCGCGCGGCTTGAGCGCGGCGCGCAGGGTCGAGAGGACCTTGGGGAGCACGCGGCTCGGGACGTGGAACAAAGAGGCGTTGGCGAAGATCCCGTCGAATCGCTGGGCGGGGAGGTCGAGATGAACGAAGTCTTGATGGATCACCTCACATCCCGAGAGGCTCTCTGCCATCGCGACGAAGCGGGGTGACCCTTCGAGACCGACCGCGGTGTGGCCGAGCGATCGGAAGAACACGAGATCGCGGCCCGGCCCGCAGCCGAGGTCCAAGAGGGTGAAGGGCGGCGCGCCTTCGATGGCGTTGAGCAGCGCTTGGTGGTTTTGGCTCACGTCATGGTCGCGCGTGCCTTGCCAAAAAGATTCGGCGGAGGCGTCGTAATGAGCGAGGGTGCGCGCGGTGATCGCGTCGAGGTCGCCGTGGGCCGTTGGGCGTCGCGTCGTCATGGCGACCTGCCTTGTACCATGAAGGCGGCTGGCCCGCCGGGGCAAGTCGAGCGGGTCGACGAGCTTGGACATGTGTCCATGACGGTGGACAAGAGGTGGGGCGATGGGGTTACGATGGCCGGATGGATCTTGGGCCGCTTGGGGATGACGTCGATCGGGTGAAGAAGGAGCGCGATTTGTATCGCAAGCTCCTGGATCTCGGGGAGGTGAGCGCGCTCGATCCGTTCTTGAGCGAGGCGCTCACGTTGGTGGTTGAGGCGGCGGGGGCGCGGCGCGGGTACATCGAGCTGGGTCGTGATCGCGAGGGAGAGGGGCAGCCGCGGTGGTGGCTCGCGCACGGGTTTTCGGATCAGCAGGTCGAGGAGGAGGTTCGCGAGAGCTTGTCGCAGGGGATGATCGCGGCGGCGGTGGCGACGGGCGAGACGATCACGACGGCTTCGGCGCTCAACCATCCGATCTTCAAGAAGCGCGGGAGCGTGCGGAGAAACAAGATCGAAGCGGTGGTGTGCGCGCCCATCGACGGCGGGAGCGACGGTCCGATCGGCGTTGTGTATTTGCAGGATCGGATCGAGCCCGGGCCGTTCACGGAGGAGGACCGGCTTCGTGTCGAGGTGTTCGCCAAACACTTGGCGCCGCTGGCGGATCGGCTCCTCGCGCGTGAGGAGAAGAAGAGCGCGGAGGATCCGACGCGGGCGTTTCGCGCGGCGCTGTCGGTGGATCAGATCATCGGAAGGAGCGCGGCGATCGCGCGGGTGCTCGACGACATCAGGCTGGTTGCGCGGAGGGGCGTGACGGTGCTCATCACCGGGCCGAACGGGTCGGGCAAGACGGACATCGCGCGGGCGCTGCACGACAACGGGCCTCGCAAAGAAGGGCCCTTTATCGCGCTCAACGCGGCGAGCTTCTCGGAGCAGCTCCTCGAAAATGAGCTGTTTGGGCACGAAAAAGGCGCCTTTACGGGGGCGGACAAACGGGCGCGCGGCAAGGTGGCCGAGGCCGAGGGCGGGACGCTCTTCTTGGACGAGATCGGCGAGCTGCCGTTGGGGGTGCAAGCCAAGCTCCTGACGCTGCTCTCTTCCAAGGAGTATTATCCGCTCGGGGCGAGCAAGCCGGAGCGGGCGGACGTGCGGTTCATCGCGGCGACCAACCGCGATTTGAAGGCCGCCATCCTGGAGCGCAAGTTCCGCGAGGACTTGTATCACCGGCTGAACGGCTTCTCGATCCGGGTGCCTTCGCTCGCGGAGCGGCGCGAGGACATCCCGCTCTTGATGGCGCATTTTTCAGCGCGGTGGTGTGAGGAGGAGAAGGTCTCCGTGCTCGGCTTTTCGCCCGGCGCGCTTCGTGCAGCGGAGAACGCCGAGTGGACCGGCAACGTGCGCGAGCTGATGAACGCTGTCAACACGGCCGCCCTGCGCGCGCACGGCGAGGGCTCTCCTCTCTTGCTCATCGAGCGCCGGCACCTCTTCCCCGATGAAGGCGGTCAGGGTAACAAGGTGACGCAGAACGGCAAACCGAAGAGGGACACGCTGCAAGAAGCCACGCGCTCGTTTCAGGCCAAGTATGTGCAAGAGGTCTTGGACGAGGTGGGGTGGAACGTGCCGAAGGCCGCTGAGGTGCTCGATATCGCGCGATCCCATGTGTACAATTTGATCAAGGCGTATGGGCTCAAGCGGGGGAAGGCGGAATAACCTCAACCAAGGAGCATTCATGATCAAGCTCACCCA
>CAYTJL010000062.1:28545-40208 GCA_964437785.1 uncultured Polyangiaceae bacterium | reverse complement strand
ATGGTCCACGTGCCTCGTATTCACCTCTTGACCGATCGCGATCGCGCCTTCCACCCAAACGCCGATCCACGCAACGTGGCGATGATCCAAAGGCGCCACGCGTTTTGGGCGGAGATCGCTCGGCTCCGCGGCTGGGACCTTGCCCTCGTCGACATGGCGGCGGGGGGTTCGCTCGCTCCGCTCTCCGGGAGCACGTGTTGGGTGGACCTCCCGATGCTCCCGCGCGCGCGTTACGTGGACGTCGTTGCGCGCGCCAAAGCGGCTGGAGCCGCCCACGTGCTCGACACGCCCGAGGACGTCGAGCCGATCGTGGGGCTCGATCGCAGCTATCCAATCCTTCTTCGCGCCGGAGTCCCCACGCCGCGCACCGCGTTCGTTCCCGTGGACGACGCGCTCGCCGCCGCCATCGACTCCCCCGCCGCCGTGCGCGCGCGACTGACAGAGGCCATGTATGGCGCGCTCTTCGACGCGGACATCAATCCTCACGACGGCGTGTTCGTACGCGGGTATTACTCTTCCGCCAAATCGTCGAACCCCGAGCTTTACTTTGGCAACAACCAAGAGGACATCGAGGCGACGGTCTTCGAGGTCATTCGCCGGCTGCGCGTCGCGCTCGACGTCGGCGGCCTCGCGCTGCGAGAGCACATGGACCTCGAACGCATCGAGCTCCCCGCCATGGCCCATGAGCGCGGCGCCACGCGGGTCCCCTTCGAGATCCGGCTCACCGTGCTCGACGGGCATCTCATGATGGCGAGCTACCACGGCCCCTACGACATCTTCACCGACGAGCCTCGGCGAGCCGTCGCGGACGCGCTCACGGCGCGCCGTGCGATCGTCGAGGAGGCGGTGCGCGCCGTCGCTCCCGCCTTAAAGGCAGCGGATCTCTCGGCAAACTACGTCGCCGACCTCGCTTTCCCGCGAGGAGCCGAGCCGGTCATCCTCGAATTGAATCCGCTCTACGCGGCGGGGTACAACGTGCCGGCTGCGCACGCTGTGATCGTCGCGGCGCTCGGGGCGCACCTCGCGTATCGCGCTGGATACGAGAGATCTTCGTGGTCCGAGATCATCGACACCGCTTCAACGCTCATGGGTGAGGTGGTCGGAGAGAGCCCCGGCGTCTGGCTCTTCCCTCATGACTGAAAGCGCGAGAGATAAGCGAAGGGGGTTATCGCTGTCCGGTGGAGTGGGGGCGAGGGAGAAGGGGGAGCTTGCGCGCGTTCCTCCGCGTGGAGCGTGTCCCCCTTCGAGCGAGCGGGATTGCGAAGCCGGGCAGCGATAACCCCCTTGCCATCCCCGAGCGAGCCCGCTAGGGTGCATGCCTCCATCTTCAGACTTCGGACAACCCCCCTCGTAACCCTCGTATGTCCTCTCCCACGCTCCCTTCCCACGCCCGCGTCGTCGTCATCGGCGGCGGCATCATCGGCTGCTCGGTCGCGTATCACCTCGCCAAGATGGGGTGTCGCGAGGTGGTCCTCGTCGAGCGCGACCGCCTCACGTCCGGCACCACCTGGCACGCCGCCGGCCTCATCGTCACGTTCGGATCCACCTCCGAGACGTCGACCGAGATGCGCAAATACACGCGCGATCTCTATGCCCGTTTGGAGGCCGAGACCGGCCTCGCCACCGGCTTCAACCCCGTTGGCTTCATCGAGGTCGCCGCCGACCCGGACAGGCTCGAAGAGTATCGCCGCGTGTCGGCGTTCAATCGGTATTGCGGCGTCGACGTCCACGAAATCTCGGCCCGCGAGGTGGGCGAGCTGTTCCCGCTCGCCCGCACGGACGACATCCTCGCAGGCTTTTACGTCAAAGAGGATGGCAAGGCCAACCCGGTCGACGTGACCATGGCCCTCGCCAAAGGCGCCAAGCTCGCCGGCGCGACCCTCGTCGAAGGCGTGGCCGTCACCGGCGTCACCAAGAAGAACGGCGCGGTCGCGGGGGTCACCACCACGCATGGCGACATCACCTGTGAATTCGTCGTCAATTGCACGGGCATGTGGGCCCGGCAGCTCGGCGCGCGATCGGGCATCAACATCCCCCTTCAATCGGCCGAGCACTATTATCTGATCACCGACAAGGTCCCCGGCATCTCACCCTCGTTCCCCGTGCTCGAAGACCCCGGCTCCTATGGCTACTTCCGCGAGGAGGTAGGCGGCTTGATGATCGGCCTCTTCGAGCCCGTGTGCGCGCCGTGGAAGGTCTCGGGCGTGCCCGAGGACTTCTCCTTCGGCGAGATCACCCCGGATTGGGACAGGATGGGGCCGTATGTCGAAAAGGCCATGAGCCGTATCCCCATCTCCATGGAGGTGGGCGTCCGCAAGTTCTTCTGCGGGCCCGAGAGCTTTACGCCCGATCTCCTCCCCATCGTGGGCGAGGCCCCCGAGGTCAAGAACTACTTCGTGGCAGCGGGCCTCAACTCGATTGGCATCCTCACGGGCGGCGGGCTCGGCCGCGTGCTCGCCCACTGGATCTTGACCGGCCGGCCCGACGTCGACGTCACCGCCATGAACATCGATCGCTTGCACCCCTACCAAGCGAACCCCGAATACCGGAGGACACGCACCGTCGAGTCGCTCGGCATGGTCTACCAGTGCCATTACCCCACACGCTCCATGATGACCGCGCGCGGCGCCAAAAAGGCGGCGATCCACGACCGGCTCGCCGCCCAAGGCGCGTACTTCAAAGACGTGAGCGGGTGGGAGGGCGCCGATTGGTATGCTCCGAAGGGGGTCGAGGCGAAGGTCGACTCCTTGTCCTGGGGCCGCCAACCGTGGTTCCCGTATTGGCAACAAGAACACGAGGCCACGCGGAGCGGCGTCATCTTGATGGATATGTCGTTCATGGCGAAGTTCCTCGTCGAAGGCCGCGACGCGGGGCGCCTGCTCAATCACATCTCCGCCAACGACGTCGACGGCGCCCCGGGCGTCATCACGTACACCCAATGGCTCAACGAGGGCGGCACGATCGAGGCCGACCTCACCGTCACCAAGCTCGACGAGGATCGGTATTGGGTCGTCGCCTCCGACACGGCCCATCGCCACGCCCTCACCTGGATGCGCCGGCATTTCCCGACCAGCGCAAACGCCTTCGTGGCCGACGTGACGAGCGCGTACGCGCAAATCAACGTGCAAGGGCCCCGCTCGCGCGAGCTGTTGGCAAAGCTCACCTCGTGCGACGTCTCGAACGAGGCGTTCCCGTACCGCGCCGCCAAAGAGATCGACATCGGCTTCGCCCGCGTGCTCTGCGTGCGCATCACGTACCTGGGCGAGCTCGGGTATGAGCTCTACATCCCCACCGAACAAGCCGTCCACGTCTACGACCGCATCGTCGAGGCGGGCCGCGAGGTCGGGCTCAAGCACGCTGGGCTCAAGGCCCTCGCCAGCTTGCGTATGGAAAAAGGCTACCGCGACTACGGCCACGACATCGACAACACCGACTCGGTGCTCGAAGCCGGGCTCGGCTTCGCCGTCGCGCTCGACAAGCCCGGAGGCTTCCTCGGCAAAGAGGCCGTGTTGAAGAAGAAGGCCGAAGGGCCTTTGAAGCGGCGGCTCGTGCAAGTGCTCGTCAAAGACCCCGAGCCCCTCATGTTCCACGCCGAGGTCGTGCTCCGCGACGGCGCGCCCGTGGGCTACATCCGCGCCGCGTCCTACGGCTTTACGCTCGGGGGCGCGGTGGGGCTCGCCATGATCGAGGCCAAGGAGCCTTTGGACCAAGCCTACTTGGACAAAGGCACGTTCGAGGTCGACATCGCGGGCAAGCGCTGGCCCGCCATCGCCTCCCTCCGGCCGCTCTACGATCCGGCGATGAAGCGCATCAAGAGCTGAGCGCCGTCACTCGGTGCCCCCCTTGGGAGGATCATCCTTCAAGGTCCCATCTTTGTTGAGCTTGCCCTCTTTGAGCTCTTTTCTTGCGGGGACCCTCTCCTGTTTGGCCGCGCTCGTTATATCGTGCCCGCGTTTATGATATTCTGTAAACTTGCTCTCCGCCAGCGCTTTTGCGCGTGCCTCGATGGCCGTCGTTTTCTCGTGGGGCGACCAATATGCTTCCTTTTGATCGTACATCTTCGTTGTTTCTTTGCGATCGTCGGGTCGTTCCTCGCGTTTGCCCCCTTGCTGCTCCTGTGTCGTCACGCCATCCCAGTGTACGGGGTCCTTGATCCTATCTTCGTGTGGGATCTTCTTCGCGTCGGGGTCGAACTTCTTCCCATCGGTCACCACAATCTGCTGGGCGAGCTCCGCGCCCAAGACGTCATCGAGCATCCTCGCGCACGCTTGGCACGGCGCCATCACCACAGGTCTCCCCCTGTTGTCGGGGCTATCCTCGATGGTCACGAGCATGCCCCCTTTGAGCCGCTTTCGCAGCTCCGCTCTGACGGACGCGTTGTCGGTCGGCCTTCCTTGGTCGGTCATCTCTTTACGAATCTTCCCTTCGAGCTCACTCAACGCGGCGGCCTCCGCGCAGGGGCCGCTCTCCTTCTTGGCGAAATTCTCCTTTTTACCGCTCGTGGCGTCGACATAGTCGGCCACACGGCGGAGCGATTCCTTGACCATGTCCCCGCGATCGACGTCCTTGTTGAACCCCGTCTTCCAGGGCGCGTTGACGGACTTCCCCCGCGCGATCTCGTTACCATCTTTGTCATAGATGTACGTGTACGGCATCAACCCGTCAGGGTCGATGAACCGAAGAGGGTTGTTGCGCGCGTACCCGTACAGGTCGAGCCCGCCGGCGATGCCGATGGGATCCGGGCTCAAATAACGGCCGGTGGCAGGGTCGTAATAGCGAAAGCGATTGTACGCGAGGCCCGTCTCGTCCGCGTATTGCCCGGGCAACCCAAAGCGGGAGATCGCCTCATCGCCCCGCGCCCGCTCCCCCCACACGCCGGTGGCCCGCTCGTTCACCACCTCTCCCCGCCCATCCACGTCGCGCACGGCGACGCCCCGCGGGTCGAGCACGGAGAAGGTCCAGCGATCGTCGCCCGCGCCGCGCATCCGCTGCGCCCACGGAGCGCCCGCCGCCTCGCTGCAATAGGTCCTCTCCCACCACGTTTGGCCGCCGCCGGGCGCCGGCGCCGATTCGATGTGATGAATCAGCTCCTCCGCGTTCCACACGAAGCGAGCTTGTCGCAAGAAATCGGTCCTGCCTGCCTGCACGCGCGCTGTCGTGGAGGCGACGCGGCGGCCGAGGGCGTCGTACACATAACGCACCACGCGCCCGTCCGGCATCATGACCGCCGCGAGGGTGCCCTTCGACGTCCATTCATACCGCGTGACACCCTCAGGCCCCCATCGCTCGATGAGGCGCCCCGCGTCGTCATATTCGTGGCGATTCCCTTCGTGCGCTTCGAGGCGACCGCCGGCGCCATACCGGTGCGCGCCCTCGCCGTCTTCGCTCTTTTCACGCAGGTTCCCGCCCGCGTCGTACGCGAAGAGCCGGGCGCGCGCGGCCTCCGGCACCTCGGAGAGGAGCTGTCCGGCAGGGTCGTATTCGAACCTCCTCCGGCCGCGCGCGCTGTCGATAATCTCCATGATCTCGCTCGCGGACGAGTAGTGATAACGCTGCTCGGACGTGACCCCGGGCGCCGCCCCGACCCACGTCGGCTCACCGCTCCTCGCGCCCACCTCCCCTGCCCTCCGCGTCGCGCGACGAAGGATACGCCCGCTCGCGTCGTGATCGGTCTCGATGCGACCCCCCGCCGGCAACAAGCGCGCGAGCTCCCTCCCCAAGACATCACGCTCGATGCCGATGCGGAGATCAGCGCCCAAGACCATGGCCAACGGTTGCCCGTAGTCGTCGCGGAGATAACGTGCCCTGTGCCCGGCCGACGTCACCTCGTGGGTGACCTTGCCCATCCCGTCGTAGGCCCGATCCACCGTTTGCAGCTCCCCCGCATACGCCTGCTCCTCGCGGGTGACCCAGCCGACCGCGTTGCGCACGAAGGTCACGGTCACCTCGCCGCTCTCCGCGCGCGTCAGGCTCCCGCGCGCGTCGTACGCATAACGATCCTCGCTCCCGTCGGCGTAGGCGCACCGGATCAGCCGATCACAGGCGTCATAGGCGTAGTCGACGCGCTCGCCGTTCGCGTCCCTCTTCCACACGACGCGCCCCGCGAGGTCGTACCCATAACGGATCGTCCGCCCGTCGAACGTGCGCTCCGCGACGGGCAGCCCGCGCGCGTTCCGCTCGATGCGGTGACGCTCGCCGAGACCATTCGTGATCTCCACGAGCGCGCCTTCGCGGTCATACCGCAGCTCCGCCCGGCGGCCGTCCCCGCGCACCATCTCGACGGGCTTGCCCGCCGCCGTGTAACGAAGGCGCGTCACCCTCCCATCTGCGTTGACGTGCTCGACGAGGTTGCGCTCGCCGTCATAACGATAGTGCTCGACGCCGCCCATCTCGTCCGTGACGCGGAGGAGGTCGCCGCGATCGCTGTAGAGATAACGGCGCACACCCCCCATCGCGTCGGTCACCGACGTGCAACGGCCCATGAAATCGAACGTCCGGCGGGTGATCTGCCCACCTCGCCCGTGCGCCTCGACCTCGTTGCCCATGGCGTCGCGCTGATACGATGTCTTCGCGCCGTTGGGGGCCACGGTCGCGACGATGAGGCCGCGCGCGTCGGTCTCGACCTCGAAGGTCGCCCCGATAGGGTCGCTCCAAAAGATGCGTTGAGGAGCATAGGTGATGGTCGTCACCCCGCCGAGAGGATCGATGATCGAGGTGAGCGCGCCGTCCGCCGCGCGCTCGTACCGCGTCGTCGCGCCGTCGGGCCGGGTCACCGCGAGGACCCGCCCCGCGCCGTCGCGCTCGATGCGGGTCACCGCGCCTACAGGATCGGTGTAGCCGACCAACAAAGAGGCATCGTCGAGCACGCGCGCGTGAACGGCGCCGCTGTTCACCACCTTGGTCACCCCGCCCAACGCATCGACGGTGTAGCGGCTCACGCCCCGTGAGCCCACGACCTCGACCCAACCCTCCTCGTAGGTGAGGAGATAATGAAAGAGCCCCTTCGCGCTCGTGAGGTTGTCGGCGAGGAGCGGCGGGAGATCGCCCGCGAGGACGCCCTCGCCGACCTCTCCCCACGTCTCGATCCCGCGGCCCTTCGCGTCATAACGATAGACGAAGCGCGCGCCGTTCGGCGTCGTCCTCGCGGTGAGGCGCATGTCGTCGTCGTACGAGAAGCTCGCCCGGAAGCCCGCCGCGTCGGCGCTCTCGATCAACGCGCCTCGCGCGTCATAACGGTATTCCGCGAGCGGCAGCCTGCGCCCTTGGTGATCGGCGGTCTTCACCTCGACCGACGTGATGAGCCCGCGGTGATCGGCCCGAAAGATCACCTCCCGGCCCACGGCGTCGACGGCCCGTGAGAGGCTGCCGCGCTCGTAGTCGAGCGTGATGCCGTTGCCGAAGCTGTCGAGGAGCAGCGTCGCGACGAAGGCGCCCGGGACGAGCCCAGGCTTCATGATGATCTGGTGGCCGCCCGCCTCGATGACGTAACCAAAGCTCGTGGCGATGACGATGAGCCCGCCGCCCCCCACGGTGGCTTGACCGACATCGAGCTTCGAAACCTCGACCACCGCGCCGTCGGGCCGGATCACGCGCAGATATCGGCGGCCGACGACGATCCGCCACGCGAAGGAGTGGCTCCACCCCGCGCCCAAACCCACGTTCTGATCGGCGCGATCCGAGCGATAAAAGCGCTGAAAGAGGAGGGGAAACGCCGATGGAAGGGAGACGTCGGTGATGGGAGGCACGATGACGGCCCCCGTGGCGACGTCGATGGGATCGCCCACCGTCGCGCCGGAGGGGTTATGCGAGGGATGCCCGCACCCGGTCGCGCCCGCGCCGCACGCCCCGTCGGCCTCGCCGGCGCCGTTGCCGCCGCCCCCGCCGCCCCCGCCCATCACGAAGACTCCAGGGTTCATGCCCGGGATGGCGGGCAAATTGGGGGCCGGGGCGGTGCGCGCCATGAACGCCGGCTATCATACACCCTCTTGGGCGTCAAACGCCCACGGGCGCCGCTCCGTTGCCGTTTATGCTCTCTTACGTGCTTTTACTTGGACGACGGATCGGTGACGCGACCCATGAAGAGGATCATCTTGGAGCGCGTGTCGCGGAGGAAGAACAAGAAGGGATGATCCGCCTTGAACTCGGGAGGAGCCGAGGGCGCCCCGCCCGCGCGCGCCATCGCCACGGCGCTCGCCGCGGCGGCCTCGGTGCCCTTCTCGTCGAGCTTGACAAAGGCCTTGTGAAAGACCTTCGAGATATAGAGTCTGTCCTCGGGCTTGGGGGGGTTCGCGATGCCGGTGAAGTCGGCGCGCAGCCGCTCGAACGCGAGCGGCATCCCGAGGTCCTTGAGCATGTCACCCACCGAGAGCGACTCCTTGGGATCGATCTCGAACTTGGGGAGAGACACGAGCACGCGTTGGCTCGCGAGCGCGGCGACGAGCCCGTCGAGCATGGCGGGAGAGAGCTTCTTCTCGACCGCTTCGAGCCCGTTCACCGCGTCGGGCAGCACGAAGGTCATGGCGAGGTCGCCGCCCTGATACGGCATCTCGAGCACCTTGACGCCGTCTTTGGCCGCGAAGCGAAACGCCTCCACCTTGTGCATGGTGGGCACGGTCTTGCTCTCGGTCGCGCTCGTGTGGAACGCCTCGGGGCGCGTCGCGTCTTTGTCGAACGGATCCGCCCAATCCCCCAAGAAGTAAATGGCGTTCGTGAGCACGAGCCGCGTGTCACCGTCGAGCACGCCCGCCGGGATGAGGTCTTTGATGCGGCTCTGCGTCTCGCCCGCGACCCAATCGTTGATGCGTTTGCGGCCTCCCTCGGCGTCCTTCTTGAAGTCGAGGGCCTCGAACGGCGCGCCGAACGAGGCGCGGACACGATCGGTGTAGGCGCGCTCGAACGTGTACGTCTTCTCGCCGAAGAGGCGATTGGCGAGGCGGAGCGTGACCTTGCGCGAAGGGTCTTTGAAGCTCGCCGCGAGCTTGCCCGCGACCTCGATCGCCGCCTCGGACGAGCCGTCCGCGTGGAGCACCTTCTTCATTTGAGCGGCGGTGTCGCCGCGGGCGCCGGCCCACGTCATGGTGAGCGCGGTGACGAGGCTCACGGGCGAGATCGCGAGGTTGCCTTTGGCCGCGCGGGCCTTGCCATACAGATCGAACGCAAATGCGTTGTTGCCTTTGGCGAACGAATCGAGCTCCGCCGCCGTGGGCGGGGGGAGCGAAGGGCCGGCGGCGGTGGGCGCCTGTGTCGGCGAGGGCGCGGGGGCCTCCGCGCTGACCGGCGCGGACGCGGGCGGCGCCTGCGTGGTGGCCGGCGGCGGAGGGGCCTGCGACGACGTCGAGGCCGGCGTGGGCGGATCACACGCCGTCGTGAGGAGAGGGAGCGCGAGGAGCGGAAGGAGGGTTCGCATGGCGTGCGCCGGAGCTTACCCCAAATCGATGAGCGACATCCATGATCCATTCGAAGGGCCTTTGCCCTTCGAGGAGAGATCACGCCTCGGTCTGCTCCACGCCCGCGACGCTCCTCCGGTATTCGCGCGGGCTCTGCTCCACCACCTTTCGAAAGAGCTTTTCAAAGTGGCTCAGGTCGGTGAACCCCACGCTCATCGCGACCTCGGTGATCCGCGCCCGCGTGTCCTCGGCCAAGATCCGTTTGGCCCGCTCGATCCTCACCCTGCCGAGGAAAGGCTTGAAGCTCGTGCCGAGCGCGCTCTTGAAGAGGAACGACAGGTGCGAGGGGCTCACGTGCGCTTGCCGCGCGAGCTGCCCGAGCGAGAGGGGCTCTTGATAGCGCTCGCTCAAATAGACGAGCGCCTTTTGGAGCCCGTCATGGAGCTTGTTGAGATCGGTGTAGTCTTTGTCGACCACGCACTTCGCCCAGCGCGCCGCCGTCTTCGACGAGGGTTTGCCGGTCACGTTGGGCGTGCTCGGCCCGCCCTCCGCGCCGCTCGCGCCGTTCGCGCCATTGGCTCCGTTCGAACCGTGCGCGCCATTGGCTCCATTGGATCCGTTGGCGCCGTGAGCACCGTTGGCGCCGTTCGCGCCATTGGCGCCATTGGCCCCGTTCGGCCGCTCTTCGCTGTTCGGAGCGACGCCGCTCGATCGTTTGGTGCTCGGCGCGCCGGGATCGACGGCGAAGATCCAAGGAGTGTGCTCCATGGCGTCGGCGCGGCGAATGGGCCCTCCGCCGGTCATCACCGCGAGCCTGGTCGTCACCCGCTCGAGCTCAGCGAGGTTGCCGGGCCACGAGTAGGCCTCACAAATACCGAGGAACGCGTCGGTGAGCTTGGACGCGGGCACATACCCGCGTTGCTCCAAGATGGAGACCACGTGAGGCTCGATGTCGCTCGTCCGCGCGCGGAGCGGAGGCACGGTGATCGTGAGGACGTCGAGCGCGCCGTAGAGCCGCTCATCGAGCCTCCCGTCGGCGACGAGCTTCTCCGCATCTCCCGTGATCGAGGCGATGATCCGCGGGGCGCGGGGCGCGCCCGCGGCGGGGCGGCGCTCGATCCGGTGCACCAGATACGCTTGCACCGACGCGGCCAGCTCCTCGGCCCCGCTCAAGAACAACGTGCCTCCCGACGCCTCGGTGAACCACTGCTCGATGCGCAAAGGCACGTCGCTCGGCCGCTCGACGGCGCACCCGATCTCCAGGAACGGCCCCGCCGCGTCGGGCCCGAGGCCGTGGAGCGCCGCGGCCACCAAACCCTTCTCGGTGCCGCGCTCCCCGCGGACGAGCACGGGCGCGCGCGCGCCGGCGGCCTTCTCGACGAACATCTCCATCTCTTGAACCGCGGCGCTCGTGCCCACGAGCATCATCGGTTGACCGAACCGGTCCGCGCTCCACCGCGCGAGCTCATGCCGTTTGACCAAGTGCGCGAGCGCGTGGGCGAGGTCGTCCCACGACGCGTCGAGCGCCCGATCCGCGTCCGGGTCGAGCAGCTTTGGACGCATGATGGAGCCGATCTCGATACCTGCATACTTGATGGGCGTCGCCGCCTCGAAATCGCGGCGACCGCGCGACGGCGACTCCTGATAACGCGTGGGCTCGCTCCACTCGGCGGCGCGCACCGCGTCATCCACCGACGCGGAGACGGGGGACCGCGCGCGAGAGGGCGTATAAGGAGCGGAGATCCAACCACGCTCCTGCTCGAACGATCCGCTCGACATCCCACGACCCCCGCGCGCCCCGCCCGCGGATCGGTGCGCCACCATGACCTCATGCCCCGTGAGATGCAGTGAGCAAGCAGGCAGGTTCGTCGAGTCGGCGATGCGACGAAGCACCGACCCGAGCACGTCGGAGAGCGGCGCGGTCGGGTGATACGCCCGCCGGAGCAGGTCCACGAGAGGGGAGCTGGACATCTGACCTCGCTTCGCGACAATCCCTGTTGTGGAGAGATGAGTTATCCACAGGGCGGGCTGTCGCCGCCGGCCTTTCCATCAAATCGTATGCCGAGGGCTAAGGCATACCCTTACCCGCGATCCCCCGGAGATCCGAAGGCACACAGCTCGACCCCACCGGGCACCAGGCATGGAGGCCCAAAGGCCGGTGCCCGGCACGTGCCGATCTCTGCGACGCGAGATCACCTGCTCATGGAGCGCCGGTGAGACATCCAATCAGTAGGGCCACGGGCCCTCACCCCCAACCCCTCTCCCGCGCGCGGGAGA
>CAYTJL010000062.1:10092-28445 GCA_964437785.1 uncultured Polyangiaceae bacterium | reverse complement strand
CCCGGAGGGGAGAGGGGTTGGGGGGTGAGGGCCCGGAGGGGAGAGGGGGTTGGGGGATTGGGGGCGAGCCGTCACTGGAAGTGAACGCCGCACCGATAGAACGAGCTCGACACGTTGGGATCTTGGGGCTTCGTCACGGCCACCTTGAAGACCAGATCGGTGACGCCCGCGGGCAGGTTCACGTAGTTGGTGAACGCGTCGTTCTGGGCCGATTCGAGCGAGTTGACGAGGAGCTTATCCATCATCGTCGAGGGATCGGTGTAGTGCAGCTCGCCCAAGAAGCCGCGCGCGCCCGAGCCGGAGCGGTGCGCGGTGCAGGCAAAGGCCACTTGCATGGTGCCGCTCGGCGCGCTCACCGCGTAATGGTCGAGGTCGGTGTCGCTCGTGAAGTCACCCTCGATGTAATAGCTCACGCCGTTGTTGTCGATCGTGAGCACCTCGGCGCCCGCGGGCGTGTCGTTGCCGGCGTCGTCGGCCTCGAGCGGGTTACTGTAGCCCTGGCCGTGGAGGAGGAAATAGAAGTCGTTCACGCCGACCATGCCCGCGGGCCGCTCCACCCAAAGGAGGTAATCCTTCGAGAAGTCGAGCGGCGGTTGGAGGCGCGGAGTCCTGTTCGTGAAGTCCGTCGCGTTGAGCATCGCGATGGGCGTGTTGGTCGCGTCCGCGGCGTCGGTCACGTAGACGCGGCCGATCGAGGTCGTGGAGCCGTTGCCGGTCTTGCCCGATCGGAGCAGGTACTCGGTGATGGTCGTGCGCGTGCCCGCGGGCGGATTCACCGCGTCGGCGGGGATCGTCATGCTGAAGACGTCGACGTCGGTCGCGTCCGTGTACGTGCCGTAAATGACGCTCAAGTAATACCCGCTCGACGACTTCGAGAACGTGACGGGCACGCTCGGCAGGCTCTCGTCGTCCTCGATGTTGCCGGCCGCCGTCGGGTCGAGCGCGATGACCGAGAGCGAATAGGTGGTGTTGCTCTTGTCCTCCGGGCCCGAGCACGTCGACGACGAGAAGAGCGTCCAGCACTCGGTGACGCGGAGGTAATACTTGCCGGTCGCGGGCAAGATGGTGAAGAGCTCGCTGTCGTTCGAGCCTTGCGGCTGCCGATCGTTGTTCTCGGCGATCTGCACCTGGTTCTCGTCGTAGAGCGTGATCACCGTGTTGATGGTGTCGGGATCGAACGCGAGGCTCGACCCCTGCGCCTGCGTGAGGATGAAGAGCGCTTGCCCCTTCGTGCCGTTGAACGTGAAGTAGTCCACGTCTCCGGTCGGGTAGAGCTCCTCGTCGAGGGGGCTGTCGATGTCGATGACGGTCGCCGTCTCGGGCGTGTCGTTGCCATCGACCGATCCGCTGCTCGATGACGAGCTCGACGGCCCGCTCGTGCTCGATGAGCTCGACGTCGTCGAGCCTCCCCCTTGCCCGCCGGTCCCACCGGTCCCACCGCTCCCGCCGCCGCCGCAGCCGGCGTGCGCCACGATGAGCGCGCCTGCGAACGCGACGGGCATGAGGCCGAAGTAAAGCTGTGATCGCATCGCTACCTCCCGGAGAGTCCATATATCCGAATTCGGGGGACAGACGCCGCGCAGAAGCGACACGGAAGCGACATGGAAAGGTGAAGAGCGCGCGTGGTTGGCTCTTGGCGCGCACGGAAAAGCGTGTCTACTCTCCCCCTTCAATTTGGAGGCACGATGGCCCAAGGGTCGCGATACATCCTCGGGATTTCAGCGTTTTATCATGACAGCGCGGCCGCCCTGGTGAAGGACGGAGAGATCCTCGCCGCCGCGCAGGAGGAGCGCTTCACGCGCATCCGGCACGACCACGACTTCCCCCGGAAGGCCATCGACTACTGCCTCTCCGAAGCGGGCATCACCCCCGACGACCTCACGTACGTCTGCTTCTACGACAAGCCGCTCAAGAAGTTCGACCGCATCCTGGAGACGTACTTCGCGTACGCGCCGAGCGGCTTCCTCTCGTTCAAGCGCGCGATCCCGCTCTGGCTCAAAGAGAAGCTCAACACGCCGCGCCTCATCCGCAAGGGCTTCGAGGGCAAGTACAAAGGCACGATCATCTTCACCGATCACCACGAGTCGCACGCGGCGAGCGCGTTCTTCCCCTCGCCGTACGAGGAGGCCGCCGTGCTCACCTCCGACGGCGTCGGCGAGTGGGCGACGACCACGTGGGGCACCGGCAAGGGCAACCGCATCACCATCGAGAAGTCGATCAACTTCCCGCACAGCCTCGGGCTCCTCTACTCGGCCTTTACGTACTTTACGGGCTTCAAGGTCAACTCGGGCGAATACAAGCTCATGGGCCTCGCGCCGTACGGCGACCCCGTCTACGTCGATCGCATCAAAGAGAAGCTCATCGACATCAAGCCGGACGGCTCGTACCGGCTCAACATGGATTACTTCACGTACCCGTCCGAGCTCCGCATGACGGGCCAGAAGTTCGCCGAGCTCTTCGGCGGCCCGGCGCGCTCCGCCGAGTCGAGCATCACCAAGCGCGAGATGGATCTCGCGGCCTCGATCCAGGTCGTGACCGAGGACATCATGATGCTCACCGCGCAGCACATCCACGAGGTGACCAAGATGAAGCACCTCTGCTTGGCGGGCGGCGTCGCGCTCAACTGCGTCGCGAACGGCAAGATCCTCCGTGAGAGCCCGTTCGACGATCTCTGGATCCAACCCGCGGCGGGCGACGCCGGCGGCGCGCTCGGGGCCGCGCTCTTCGCGTGGTACCAGCTCCTCGAGAACAAGCGCGAGCGATCGGGCGGCAAGGACGTGCAGAAGGGCTCGCTGCTCGGGCCCAAGTACACGACCGCCGAGTGCAAGGCCACGGCCGAAAAACGCGGCGCGGTCTACAAGGTCTATACGAACGAGAAGGAGCTGCTCGAGCGCATCGCGGGCCTCATGGCCGACGGCAAGGTCGTCGGCTGGTTCCACGGCCGCATGGAGTTCGGGCCTCGCGCCCTCGGCGCGCGCAGCATCATCGGCGACGCGCGCAACGAGGTCATGCAGGCCACGATGAACCTGAAGATCAAGTACCGCGAGTCGTTCCGGCCGTTCGCGCCGTGCGTGCTCAAGGAGCGCGCGCACGAGATCTTCGACATCAGCGAGAAGGCCGAGAGCCCCTACATGCTCATCGTCTCGCCCGTGCGCGACAAGTACCGCCGCGAGCTGACCGAGGAGCAGCAGAAGGCCATGAAGGACCCGAACCTCTTGAAGCGCGTGAACGTGGTGCGCTCCGAGTTCCCGGCCATCACGCACGTCGACTACTCCGCGCGCATCCAGACCGTCGACGAGGAGCGGCACGGCCGCTACTACCGGCTGATGAAGGAGTTCGAGCGGCAGACGGGCTCGCCCGTCATCGTCAACACGAGCTTCAACGTGCGCGGCGAGCCCATCGTCAACACGCCCGAGCACGCGCTCAACTGCTTCCTCAACACCGAGATGGACGTGCTCGTCATCGAGGACGTGGTCCTGCTCAAAGAGGAGCAGCCGAAGAGCCTCATCACCGCGGACAAGAGCCAATACCTCGCGCAATTCGCGCTCGATTGACGGCACCCATGAGCATCTACAAAGAGATCAACCGGAACCCCTCGCGCAGCGAGCTCGCCAAGTTCGGCGTGATCTTCCTCGTCGGGATGGGCGCGATCGGCGCGTACCTGCACTTCGTCAAGCACGCCGAGGGCGCCGCCAAAGGGCTCTGGATCGCGGGCGCCGCGGTGATGCTGCTCTCGCTCGTCCCGCCCATCGGCCGCATCCTCTACATCCTTTGGATGGGCTTCGGGCTCACCATCGGGCTCGTCACGCAGCCCATCATCATGGGCGTCGTCTACGTGCTCGTGATCGTGCCCGTGGGCATCATCTTCAAGATCAGGCACCGTGATACGATGAAGCGGACGCTCGATCCGAAGGCCAAGAGCTATTGGGAGGAGTATCCCAAGGCCGACGATCCGACCCGGTACATCAAGCAATATTGATTCGAGGAGACGACAGAGCCATGGCGGACGAGAGCACAGGGAGCAAAGGCGCGAGCGCGTTCGAGAAGGCCGCGGGCGACAAGAAGAACGCGTCGCTCATCAGCGACGTGCTGGGCTTCCTCGGCCAGAACAAGAAGTGGTGGCTGCTCCCCATCTTGGGCACCTTCCTCGTGATCGGCGTGCTGGTGCTGCTCTCGTCGACGGCCGCGGCGCCGTTCATCTACACGCTCTTCTGATCGCTTGACGCGCCTTCGATCCAGGGAGCTCTCGGGCACCTTCAGCCGCCCCGACGCGGTCCCCGAGGGCTCCGTGGTCACGGTGCTGCGCGTGCCCCCCGAGCTCGCGGGCATGCGCCTCGATCGCTTCGTGCAAGGCGAGCTCAAGCGCACGAGCCGCACGCGCGCGAAGGCGATCATCGAGCGCGGGTGCTTCTCTCCCGACGCGCGCGCGCTCCGCCCGAACCACCGCGTCCGCGCCGAGGAGCGCGTGCTCTTGTGGCGCGCGCCGTGGGACGACGAGCCGCCCGACGTCGACCTTCGCGTGCTCTACGAGGACGCGGATCTCCTCGCGATCGACAAGCCCGCGAACCTGCCCGTCCACCCGACCGCCCGCTACTACAAGAGCACGGTCGTGAAGGTCCTGGAGGCCGCGCGCCCAGACGAGCACTTTCGCCTTTCGCACAGGCTCGATCGCGAGACGAGCGGCGCGCTGCTCCTCGCCAAGAACGCCGAGGCCGACCGGATCGTCAAGATCCAGTTCGAAGCGCGCGAGACCGTGAAGAAGGCCTACGTCGCGATCACGTGGGGCGCGCCGAACGACGATCAGCTCCGCGTGGAGCTGCCGCTCGAGCTCGATCCGACCCACAAAACCAAGCTCAAGATGCGCGTCGCCATGGGCGGCGGGGGGCTCGACGCGCGCACCGCGTTCGAGGTGATCGAGCGGCGCACGTCCGCGAGCGGCAAGCGCTACGCGCTCATGCGCTGTCACCTGGAGACGGGGAGGCAACACCAGATCCGCGTCCACCTCGCGTCGATCGGCCTGCCGATCGTGGGCGACAAGCTCTACGGCCCGGACGACGCGCTCTTCATGCGGGGCGCGGACGGCGCGCTCACCGACGACGATCGCGCGACGCTCGAGATGGAGCGGCACGCGCTCCACGCCGAGCGGCTCACGATCGAGCACCCGCGCACGGGCGAGCCCGTGGTGATCGAGGCGCCCCTCGCCGACGACATGCGCGCGTTCTGGAGCGCGATCGGCGCGTGATCACACCTTGAAGAGCACGCGGTTGCGACCCGATCGCTTGGCCTGGTAGAGCGCCTCGTCGGCGGCGGCGACGAGCTCGCGGCCGCTGTCGAGATCGAGCTCGGGGTAGCCCGCGACGCCGACGCTGATCGTCACCGGGAGGCGCGCGCCCTCGTGCTCGAACACCGAGCCCTCCATCAGCGACCGGAGCCGCTCGCCGAGCACCGCCGCGTTGTCGCGCGAGACGCCGCGGCAGAGCACCGCGAACTCCTCGCCGCCGTACCGCGCGAAGAAGTCCTCGGTGCGGATGGTGCTCATCGTGAGCTTGGAGAGCCGCACGAGCACGTGATCGCCGGCGAGATGACCGTACGTGTCGTTGACGCGCTTGAAGTGATCGACGTCGAACATCACGAGCGAGAGCGGCGCCTTGTGGCGCTTCGCGTACGCGACCTCGGTCTCGAGCCTGTCGAGGAAGTGCTTCTTGTTGAAGGCCTTGGTGAGGCCGTCGCGCAGCGCGGCCTCGTACATCTGCTGTTGGAAGCTCTCGTCGAGCTGATCGTTGTACGTGAACTTGAGGATGGTCGTGGAGCCGAGGCGGATCTTGTCGCCGTCGCGGAGCTGCTCCTGATCGACGGTCTTGCCGTTGATCTGCGTGCCGTTCGAGCTCTTGAGATCCTCGATGAAGACCTCGCCGTCGAGCTGGAAGATGCGCGCGTGGCGGCGCGAGATGCCGTCGTCGTTGAAGCGGATGGTCGCGTTCTGCCCGCGCCCGAGGAAGGTCTCGTCGCCTTCGAGCCGGTACATCTCACCGACGTTCGATCCGGCGAGGACGATCAGGTACGCCCGCGTCCGCTCACGCGCGCCCGCAACTTCTTGCTGGAGCTCGCCCAGCGTCGCGACCCTCGTGACCTCTTCGTCGTACCCGTTGTTGCCCATGCGGCTCGCCCTATAAACCCCAAACCCTACCCGAAATCGCGCATGACGGAAATCGGCCGATGAGCGGCTACGCTCTTAGGCGGCTTTGTGGTCGTGATCGCGCTTCTGCAAAGGCACCACGAGCCGCTCGACGCGAAGGAGATCGAGCGGCTCGGACGAGGCGCTCGGCGCGCGCGGGAGATCGATGAGCGTCGCGTCCGCGTAGTCGCTCGCCGACGGCGCCTCGCCGACCGAGCCCACGTTGATGATGCGCACGCCGCCCACGGTGCGATCGAAGGGGACGTGCGAGCCTCCGCAGATGACGAGGTCGGCCGGATCGTCGCCGAGCAGCGCCAAGAGCTCGTCGTCGCTCATGTCGTGCGAGAGGCACTCCATCGGATCGGCCGGCGATCCGTGCACGAGCACGAGCTCGCCCCCGTCGCCCATGGGCAAGCGGACGAGCGGAGGAAGCTCGGCGAGCCGCTCGAGGACGAAGTCGCCGAGCTCGCGCCTCACCTCGTCGAGCCGCGCGAGGCGCGCGCGCTCGTGCTCGTTCTTGGGGACCACGCGCGCGGGGTCGATCATCGCGAGCGCGCGATCGCTCGTGCCTTGGACGCAGATCGCGCCCGCGTGCACGAGGCGCTGCCACGTCGCGAGCGGCTCGGGGCCCGGGAAGCACAGATCCCCCGCGACGAGGAGCTTGTCGAAGCCGAAGCGCTCGGCGGTGGCGAGGACGGCCGAGAGCGCGTCGGCCCGACCGTGGATGTCCGAGATGCAGAGGAGCCTCACGAGGGGAAGCGCTTAACCCACTTCGACGCCGGCATCCAGCAGACATGATGGTTCTGCTCCATTCATGATAGCGTTCTGATTTTTCGTCTTGTCCCCCGCCCCTGATGGTCTAAACAGCGTCGTCAATCCGATCGACCCCGAGGAGGGATATCATGAAGGTTTATGGCCACCCGATGAGCACCTGCACCCGTAAGGTCTTGACCGTCCTCGCCGAGAAGGGTGAGAAGCACGAGTTCGTGCTCGTGGACCTCACGAAGGGCGAGCACAAGATGCCGGAGCACCTCTCCCGGCAGCCCTTCGGCGTGGTGCCCGCGCTCGACGACGACGGCTTCGCGCTCTTCGAGTCGCGCGCCATGATTCGCTACCTCGACGAGAAATTCCCGACCCCCGCCCTCTCCCCCAAAGACGCGAAGGGCCGCGCGCTCATGGAGCAGTGGATCAGCGTCGAGCACTCGAACTTCACGCCCGCCGCGATGAAGATCATCTATCAGAACCTCTTCAACAAGATGATGGGCAAGACGCCCGACCTCGACGTGGTGGCCAAGGGCCGCGAGGAGACGGGCCGCGTGCTCGACGTGCTCGACCGCGAGCTCGGCAAGCGCAACTACCTCGCCGGCGCCGAATTTTCGCTCGCGGACATCTGCTACATGCCCTATGTCGAGTACCTGTTTGCGGCCGAGGCCGGCGACCTCATCACCTCGCGCCGCAACGTGGCGGCGTGGTGGGAGCGCGTGAGCTCGCGCCCGTCGTGGAAGACCGCGACCGGCAAAGCCGCTTGATCGTCACCAATTCCTGACTATCTCTCAAACGCCCCATGACGGTATGCTGCCGTCATGAAGCTTTATCGCGCCTCCCTCCTTGCCGCGCTCTTCGCGTCGCTCACCGCGAGCGGCGCGGCCTCCGCTCACCCCATCACCGTCGATGGCAGCGCCGCCGAATGGTTTTCGCGCGTGCCCAACTCCGACAATTTGGGCCTCATCGCGCGCGACGCGGCCAAGGCCGGCGAATACATCTGGCGCGACGTCGCGAACGACGCGCGGACCGACCTCGCCTCCCCCGAGATCATCGCCGAGATCACGGGCGTGCAGATCACCGGCACGCCGAACGGCTTTGGCGTGCTCGTGCGCAACGTGCCGGGCGCGGTTCAGGTCGGCAAGCCCATCCAGGTGCAGCTCGCGATCGACGTCGATCGCGTCGCGGGCAGCGGCAACGATTTCATGGCCGCCTTCGCCGACACCAAGGTCCATGACTCGGCGCGCTGGGAGTTCCTCGTTCAAACGCTCTTCGGCTCGGGCGGGCAAGCCACCGTGCTCGACCTGGGTTACGCGAGCGTCGCGTCCGCGCAGGCCGCGCAGGGCCCGAACGGCGTCGAGATCTTCGTGCCGTGGAGCGCGATTGGCCTCAACGGCCCGCCGAGCGCGCCGCTCCGCTTCTCGCTCGCCACGTTCCGCGCCGAGGCCAACGACTTCACCACCGACATCGGCGGCCCCAACGTCTCGAACGTGATCGACGCGGTCACCGACTACGGCGACCCGCGCGCGGCCATGTATCCGAACACGTTCCAAGACGTGCAGGACTTGACGCTCGACTACTTCTTCGACGTGTTCTTCAACGCGCAAGGCGAGGTGTATTCGCCGCTCGTGGTGCAGCGCTTCGTCGCGAACGCGGGCGCGAGCGGCGAGTGGGTCGCCGTCAAGAACGTGAGCCCGGTCACGCTCCCCATCGAGCTCTTCAAGCTCGGCGACGAGGAGGTGCCCGACTCGACCGAGGGCATGTTCCAGTTCCCCACGGGCGCGACGCTCGCCGCGGGCGCGACGTACATCGTGGCCGCCAACGCGCTCAACTATCAAACGGCGTTTGGCAGCCTGCCCGACGCCGAGCTCGCGAACAGCGTTGTCGCCGTGCCCAAGATGAAGGCCTTCAACCTCTGGGCGACGGGCTCGCTCGCGCTGGCGAACGCCGGGGACGAGCTGTTGGTCCTCGACGGCTCCAACACCCTCTTGGACATCGCGGTGTACGGCACCGGCGTGTACGCGGGGATCACCGCAAAGACCCCTGCGCCCGGCGCCAACGTCACGCTCACGCGTGATGTGGTGTCGAGCGACACCGATGATTGCCAGGTCGACTTCACCGCCGCTGTCTCGTGCGCCAACGACGCCGCGTGCGGCAGCGCGTGCAAGCAGTGTTTGGGCGGCGTCTGCGTCAACAAGGCACAAGGCACCTCGTGCGCGGACGCGACCGTGTGCAACGGCGCCGAGACGTGCGACGCGATGGGCACGTGCGTCGCGGGCCAGCCGCTCAACTGCGATGACGGCAAGATCTGTACAGTGGACGTGTGCGACCCGGTGACGGGTTGCATGAGCACGCCCAAGCCCGTGGGCACGTCGTGCGACGACGGCAACGCGTGCAACGGCACCGAGGCGTGCGACGCCGCGGGCGCGTGCGTCACGGCGGTGCCCGGCATGTGCGACGACAACAACCCCTGCACCGCGGACTCGTGCGACATGATGATGGGCTGTCTGCACACGAACCTCCCCATGGGGACCTCGTGCGACGACGGCGATCCGTGCAACGGAGTCTCCGCGTGCAACGGGATGGGCGCCTGCATGCCCGGCCCGGCGCCGAGCTGCAACGACAACAACGCGTGCACCTCGGACGCGTGCGTGCCCAACGTGGGTTGCGTGAGCACGCCGCTGCCTTTGGGCACGTCGTGCAACGACAACAACGCCTGCAACGGCGCCGACACGTGCAACGGAGCGGGCATGTGCGTGTCGAGCGGGCCGCCCAACTGCAACGACAACGACCCTTGCACCTCGGACGTGTGCGATCCCATGATGGGTTGCCAGCACCCGCCCGCGCCCGCCGGCACGATGTGCTCGGACGGCGATCCGTGCAACGGCGGCGAGCTCTGCAACGGAGCGGGCATGTGCTTGGCCGGCTCTCCGCTCAACTGCGATGACATGAACGATTGCACGGCGGACTCGTGCGACATGATGATGGGCTGCCTCCACGCGCCTGTCCCCATGGGCACCGCCTGCGCGAGCGATCCCAACTGCACGGGCCAAACGTGCAACGCCAACGGCATGTGCGGCGGCGGCAACTGCGGTATGGGCGGCGCGGGCGGCATGGGCGCAGGCGGCATGGGCGCAGGCGGCATGGGCATGGGCGGCATGGGCGGTATGGGCGGTATGGGGAACGGCGGTATGGGCGGCGCGGGGAGCACGGGCTCTTCCTCGACCGGCAGCACGAGCACGTCCTCGTCCGGCAACACCAGCTCGTCGAGCACGTCGTCGTCCGGTGAGGGCGGCGGCGCGTCCGGCTCGGGCGGCGGCATCAACGACGGCGGGAGCTGCGGTTGCAAGGTGGTTGGGGACGACCCGAGCGACGGCTCCGGCGCTCCGATGGCCGCGCTCGGCCTCCTGGCGATCGCCTCGATCCGCAGGCGCCGCCGCGGCTAACAGCCCCTCTCCCTCAAGCCTCCTCCAAAAGCACGTTCTCTTGGTAGGCGCGATAGAGCGCCTCCAAGAGATCGATCTCCCTCCGCAGCTCCTCCCCCTTCTCGGTGTCCGCGACGAGCCGCGGGCGCTCGAAGACCTCGATGTCCTCGACCTTGGGGATGATGTCGGCGCCCGCGGCGACCGCCTCGTCGACCGACTCGAAGTGATGGTGCTGCGCGAGCGCGGTGCGCCCCGCTTCGAGCACCAGCGTATAACCCTTGTCGCCGTACGCCTCGGAGAACGCGCCGTCGATGGTCACCGCGCGCCGCGAGCGCTTGAGCGGTGACTCCCCCTCTTCGATCTTGACCGGCACGTGCCCGTTCACGATGAGCCCGCGCTCGGCGTCGCCGCCCAGCTCGGCGCAGATGGAGGAGCAGAACGCCGCGTCGTGGATCCGGGAAAAATAAGGGTCCTTCGTCTCTTTGTGGGTGGCTTTGTCGGCGATGAAGTGGCCCTCGAACGTGGCCATCTTATCTTTGCCGAAGAGCGGTGATCGCGGCCCCGTCCACAAATACCAGAGCAGATCGACGTCCTCCTCGCGCCGCTCGCGGAAGGCGCGGTGGACCCTCCGCTCGATCTCTTCGAAGAGCGCGCGCCCGCGGTGAGGCTCCCCGTCGAGGGTGAGCGAGGCGGGCGACCCGTCGTCGCGCACCGGGACACACCCGTGAAAGATGAGCGCGTGATCGCGGCGGAGGAGCATCGCGCCGCGCCGCTCGACCCAACGCATCTGGCTCCACAGCGCGGCGCTCTCGTAAAACGAAGACGAGAGCGCGTCCAAACACGCCTGCTCCTCGGCCGAGAGGGCGTACGGATCACCCGCGAAATCGACCGTTGGAAGGTGCTTGTCGAGGAGCGGATACGCGCGGCCGCCGACCGTGACCGTTCCCGCGCCCGCCGAGAGATCGATGGCGTGGAGCAATTGGCGGTGCTCGAGCCCATATTCGGGGCGCCGCCGGCTCGTCTGGCCTTCGAGCTTGAGCTGCATCACCAGCATGGCCTTTTGCATCCGCGCGAGCAGGAGCGGATCGCGGCTCGTCGCGACCTTCACGCCGAAGCGCTCGGCGGGGTCGCCGTCGTACGCGGCGCGCGCGAGGCGCTCGACGGGGGCGAGGCTGATGCCATATCCCTCTTCGAGCTGGGCGAGCCGGCCGTACCGGAGCGAGATCCGCATCACCGTCGCGATGAGCGCGGGTTGGCCGAGGCACGCGCCCATCCAGCTCGCGTCGTGGTTGCCCCAAACCACGCTGACGTTCGGCTGCCGCATGAGATGGCCAATCACCTTGTCGACGCGCGGGCCGCGATCGCCGAGGTCGCCGGCCACGACGATCTCGGCCACGGACAAATTACGAATCACGCGCGCGGCGGCGCGGAGCAGATCGACGTCTCGCCCTTGGCGGACGAACGGATCGACCAGCGCGTCGAGGAACGCGCGGCGCTCCTCGATGCGGCGCGCGGAGAGCAGCTCTCGGAACAAGCCGGCGAGCGAAGGAGGAAAGAGCTTGTCGGCGTGGCGGAGGGTGTAGCGGCGCCCGAGCTCACGGATGATCTCGACCTCGCGCGAGAGCGCGTCGAGGAGCAGCTCGCGCCGATTTGCGCCGGGCTTCGCGAGCCGAAAGGCCCACGCCTCGCGCGGATAATAGATGAGCGCGAGCAGCTCCCGGAGCTGCTCGGGCGAGGCGCGATCGGCGAAGAGGCGCTCGACGAGCGGGCGCAGGCTGCCCGAAGCGTTGTTGAGGATGTGCTTCAGCTTCTTGTGCTCGCCGTGGACGTCGCTCACCACGTGCACGGTGCCTTTGGGCAACGTGAGGACGCTCGCGAGATAGCCAATCTCGGCCAAGGTCGCCTCGGCGTTCGGGTACCTCCTTCGGAGGGCGCGGAGCATGGGGAGCGAGATCGGTTCGGACATGGATGGATCCCTATCACCACCCCGTACGCCCGGGCCGCGGATTCGTTTCTTGGAGACGATCAGCGCGTGAGGAAGGCGCAGAGGGTCTCGTTCACCTCATCGGGCTTCTCGCGCTGAAGGAAATGCCCGGCGCCCTCGACGACGGAGACCTCAACGCCGGCCGTGAACCAGCCCTGCATGCCCCGTGAGCTCTCCACGCCGATGCACCCGTCGTCCGCGCCGTGTAGGTACGAGGTGGGGACACGCACCTTGGAGAAGAGGAGCGCGCGCGATGGGCCGAAGAGCGCGGCGGGCGAGAGGAGCGCGCGATAATACCCGAGGACCTCGCGCTCGCGGCCGGCGATGCCGTCTTTGACCGCGCGCAGCTCGGCGGCGGAGGCGCGATAGCCGGGCGACCAATCGCGCCAGAGACGATCGATGAGCGCGAAATCGTCCTCGGCGAGCCGCCGATCGGCGAGGCCGCGGAGCTGAAAGAACCCCATGTACCAGGATCGCTCGAGCTGCGCGCGGCTCATGTTCTTCAAGAAGCACGCGACGTGGGGCACCGCCATCGTGACGAGATGGGAGAAGCGATGAGGCGCGAGCGCCGCGGCGGCGTACGACGCGACGGCCCCCCAATCATGGCCCACGAGGCGAACAGGATCGTTGGGAGAGAGCGTGTCGGCGATGCCCAATAAATCGCCGCCGAGCGCCGCGGCGTCGTAGCGCCCGCGGCCGCGCGACGAGGGGCTGCTCGGCGCATATCCCCGCATGGTCGGGCAGGCGACGCGAAGCCCCTTGGCCACGAGCGCGGGCACCTGCGCCCGAAACGTGGTCGCGTCGTCCGGGAAGCCGTGCGCCGCGATGACGAGCGGCGCCTTCGGGTCGCCCTCGACCGCGCAGGAGAGGGTCACGTCGTGGAGGGGAATTCGCTCGATCGATGCCATGGCGGGATCACCCTACCATGGTCGTGCGCCGCGGATCAGGTCTTGAACGGAGGATAATCGCCCACGATCCAAACGTCGTTCTTGCGAAACAGGTTGTACGCGGAGGGGTTGCCGTCGAGCATCTGCAAGAGCTCCGCGAGGGTCATCTCGTCGGTGACCTTGGAGCCGCGCTGGATGAGCACGGTGTTCTCGAGATCGGTGTCCCAGTCGATGGCGAGCGCGATGCCCTTGCCGCCCGTAGGGTTTCCATACACCTTATCGGTGCTCGAGATGTAAATGATGCGCCGCCGCCCGGCGACCGTGAGCTCGCTCTCCAAGATGAAGTAAACGAGCGCGTCGTTGTGGGGAGGCGGCGCTTCGATGTCGGCCTTGGGGACGAACGCCGCGAGCGTCAGGTTGTACGTGTCGATCCACGAGAACGTGGGGGCACCTTGGTTGTTCCAGGTCTGGAGCGCGTCGGTGGTGAGCGACAGGTACTCCGGGCACACCGCCACGCGCGAAGGATCGGTGCTGAGCAGCGCCGTCAAGAGCTGTTGAGCGGCGACCTGATCCGAGCCCGTCCCCGACGTCGCCCACACCATCCCTCGCATGTGACGCAGATGGCTCATCCGCGCGCGCACGAGCGCGAGGCGGTTCAGGTAGAGCGCGTTGATGGTCTGCGTCCCGCGCTGGAGCTGCGGGTTCGTCACCGTGGGGAGCCACGCTTGATAGGCCTTGTCGACGGCGGAGTTCGAGATGGGGATCCCCTGATAGTTCTTTTGGCCCGGGATCTTGGTCGGGTCCTTCCAAATCTCGGTCGCGGTCTGCGAGGGGCTCCAGCCCTGCGTCGACGTGTAGAACGACTGCGTCAGATCAAAGGCGTAGGCGTAGCCGTTCATCGGGTTGAAGCGGATGTAATTCCTCGGATCGTCCACATAAGGGTTGATGAGGATCGCCATCTCCTTGGAGACCGGGACGAGCGGCGCGCGATCGCCGATCACCGGGAAGGCGTTCTGCTTGTACGCCTCGTTGCAGAGCTGGCACGAATAAAAGAGGTTGGTCGGGTCGTACGCCAAGAAGTAATACGCGGGCCGGAACATCACCGACGACCAAGGGGTGGTGTACGCCGCCTTGGGCCGGAAGTGCTCGACGTCGCCGTAGGTAGCTTGGTTGATGAGCGTCTCGCAATACGCGCACCGCCCCCAATGAGACTGGATGAGCGCGTCTTTGATCGCGTCGCTCGCGTAGAGGTCCGGGTTGAACGCGTCGGAGGTGAACCCCACCATGAGGAGGTCTTGCTCGACGAAGCCCTCGCCTTGGGGGACGTTCACCTGCTCGGTGAAGAACGCGACGTTGTTGACGAGCGTCTTGGGGTAGCCCTGCGAAATGAGCTTGGTGCGGTCCTGCTGCGTGAGCATGTAATACTTGTTGTCGGGCTGATTGCCGGCCTTCGTCAGCTCCGTGACGAGCGCCTGCATGTACGCGACCTGCGCCGCCCCCTTCTTGATCTCATCAGCGCTTTGGTCGGGCGCCTGATACGTGATCTGCATCATAGGATCATCCTCCGCGCCTCTCTCGGCTCACGCCTTCTCGTGCGCTCGCCCGACGTCCGCTCTCATCATCTTGGCCGCGTCCGCGACCGCCCGGCTCGTCATCTCGACGGCGTCGCACATGTTCCTCTCGGCCTCTTGGACCGCGTCCCCCGACGAGCGCTCGTCGTCGCCGCCGTCGCCGAGCCCCTTCGAAGCGGCGGTGACCGCGTCCATGGCCGCCTTGGCGGCGTTCGAAATCTCGCCCAAGTCGAAGGCCCCCATCGTGCGCAGCGCCTCGCTCACCGAGCTCTGCGACTCGGCCACCGCGTCGTGCGATCGGTGCTCGTGATCGCGGGGCTCGTGATCACGGTGCTCGTGATCGCGGTGCTCATGACCGTGCCCGTGCTCGCCGCCCGCGTCTTGATAAACACACTTGAGCGCCTCGCGCTCGACCTCATTTTGCGAGCGATCCTCGCGCTCCTCGCGCTCCTCCTCCTTATTGGGCTTCATTGGGGTTCTCCTCTTGGGGCGCTTGGGCTGGCTCGGCATTGGCTGCTCGCTGCTCGGGTTTGAGCTTGAACCGCTTCAAGGTGGCGATCTCACCGGAGAGCATGATCTCCGCCTCGTGGGTCTGCGACTTGATGGTGTAGAGCGCGGTCGCGCCGTCTTGCTCCAGGTCCGCGCCCGTTGGCTCGTTCTCCAGGATAAACACCTTCGCCTCTTTGAGGTACGCCGCCACCGCCGCCTGCGCCGCCTCCTTGGTGCCCCCGTTGAAGCTCGTGAATTGGAGCATCTGCACGATGCCCGAAGAAGGACGCGAGAAGCCAAAGGGGTTGCCGGCGGCGATCCACTCGCGCAGGAAGGCGTAGAGCGCGCTCGGGAGCGGGAGCCCCTTCATCTCTGGGCTGCCGAGCGCGTCCCACATGCACGGCAAGAGCTGGCCGACGAGCGAGCTCGCGGCGCTCTCCCGTTGTTGCGGCGTGCCTTCGAGCTGATTCGACTTGTGCGCCGCGAGGAAGTACGATTTGTAATAGTCCACGAACTCGGGCACGGTCGCCGCCTGAGCGACGCCGAAGCCGGCGGCCTCGGTCTGGAGCGCGCTCATCATCGCGAGCTCACCCTTCGAGTCCAAGGCGAGCCGATAGATCGCGAGCTGCTCGTCGATCCCCATGGCTTGAAACAAGGGTGCTCCGCTCACGCCCACCTCGCCCAAGAACTTGCCGACGATCTCGAGGTTCGATTGGGTGCGGAGCTGATGGCTCAAGAGGACATTGTCGATCTGGAGCTGGACGACGCTGCTCAGCTTGCCTGACTTGGCCATCTCGGCCTCCGCCGCGGCGACCACCTTGAGGTCTTCGAGCGAGAGCGTCATGAGCTTCTTGGCCCCTACGAGCAGCCCGACGCCCGGCAAGAGGACGAGCGGTGAGGCGTGGATCCCGCTCTGGATCGTGTCGACGAGCTCGATCTCGTTGGGGAAAGGGAACACCATCGTCGACGAGATGGCCCATGAGAGCCAGTCCTTGCCGTCGTCGATGAGCCCGATCACGCTCTGCGCGCGCGGTGAGAGGTCCCCCGGCGCGTTGACACGCATCCCTGCGACGGAGACGCTCATGATAGCACCCTACCTTTCAGCCCGTGGACGGGAACTGGCGCAGCACGTTGGCCGCGGCCGTGCCGATGTCCTGGAAGTTTTGGGCCGCGCTCGTCATCATCTGTTGCGCGGTCGTGATGGCTTGAGCGTATTGTGGGTTGCCGGTCGCGAGGAGCTGCGCCATCGCGACGCCCATCGCGGTCGTGCTGATGACCGAGACGTTGCGCAGGTTGTCGGTCGCGTCCTGGACCGCGATGGCGGTGGACTGGGCGACGGACTGATACGCTTTGCCGGCGCCGCTCGTCTGGACGACGCCTTTGCTCATCGTGGCCTGTTGGACCGCGTTGATGCTGTTGATGATCTGGCCGTTGACGTTCGAGTCTGCCATGGCTCTTCCCTAGGTGGTTTGGCGTCCTTCCGATCAGGTGTCAGGCGCCCGGCGACGAGCTGCCTTCGGTCGCGAGGTTCGCGATGGCCTGGAGATCGGCCTCCGCGGTCGAGGCGGCGGCGCCGCCCGTAGCCTCCGCGGCCTTGAGCACGTTCACGGCCGTCTCCGCGTCCGCGTACGCCGCGGCCACGACGGCGGTGGGGCTCGCGGGCGGCGTGGGGAGCGGGGTCACGACCGGCGGTGAGAGCGGCGGCGTAGGAGAGTTGATGAGGAAAGGCACCGAGAGCATCTTGGCGCACGCGGCCGTCACGGCCGCGCTGGCCGCTGTGTGCGAGTTGGCCTGGCGCATGACCGCGTTGTGCATCGCGACACCCAACGTGTCGAGGAGCACGGCGTCCAGCATGCCCATCGCTTGGGACGGGGACTGGCCCGTCAAGAGGGTGGTGGTTTGGCTGACGGCGTCGGTGATTTGGCTGTTGACGGTGCTCATGTGCTGCTACTCGCTCCCTTCGAAATGATCAACGCTGTGACTTGTACGAGCGACGCGGTCGCGATCACCTGCCCCCGCTGCTGGTTCGCCGTCGCGTTCTCCATCTCCAGGCTGATGCTGTCAGCCGTCATGATGTAGGTCATCCCCATGGCGACCGACGGCGCGCTCGCGAGGGTGATGAGGTTCCCCTCGACGAGCGAGCCAATGAGCTTTACAGCGCTCGGCACAAAAGCTCCTTCGGGCGCGCGCCCCCCAAGCCCGCCGCTGCCCCGCGATGAGGAGCCGCGGAGGCTTGGGGGAGGCACGGGTCATATCAACCGTAGAAGATCTGCTTGGCCGCCTCGCCGGTCGAGGCCGTGTCGAGCGTGAGCAGGGTGGAGACACCCTGCGTCGTCGACGCCTGCATGGTCACGTACGATTGCTGTTGGTTGTTGGTGGCGTTGTGCGCCGCGTTCGAGAGCGCCTGGCTCGTGGCGATGAACAGGTTGCCCATCGCGATGGCGGGGGCGTCGCCCACCACCTTGGTGTTGACCTGGGTGATGGAGTCTGTGATTTGGCTATTGACTGCGGTCGGGAATGCCATTTTGCTTCCTCCTTGGTGTCACTGTCATGCGAGGGCCTTTAACGGGCCCCCCGCGCACGCGCGGCCGTCCGCGCGCGAGCACTTTGTCTCTCCGATACGAGCTCTCTGCTCCCGGCGCCGGCGATCACTTGAGGATCGTCTTGGTCGCCATCCCCGTCGACGCGGTGTCGAGCGAGTAGAGGAGCGCCACTCCCATCGTCGTGGCCGCTTGGGCCGTGATGTACATCTGCTGTTGCGCCATGGTGGCGTTCAACGCAGCGTTCGCGAGCGCCTGCGCCGTCGCTTGATACAGGTTGCCCATGGCGACGGCGGGCGACGTGCCCAAGACTTGGACGTTCGCCTGCGTGATGGAGTCCGTGATTTGACTGTTGACTGCTGTCGGAAAGGCCATGACCGGGCTCCTAGCTCATGGGCGCGGAAGCGCCCCGTTGATTAACACCGCGCGATCACGCACCGAGGATGGTCTTGGTGGCGACGGCGGTTGACGCCGTGTCGAGCGAATACAGCGTCGCGACGCCCATCGTCGTCGCCGCCTG
>CAYTJL010000062.1:0-9992 GCA_964437785.1 uncultured Polyangiaceae bacterium | reverse complement strand
TTGACGCCGTGTCGAGCGAATACAGCGTCGCGACGCCCATCGTCGTCGCCGCCTGGGCGGTGACGTAGCTCTGCTGGATGGCGAGCGTGGCGTTGTGCGAGGCGTTGGCGAGCGCTTGCGCGGTCGCTTGGAAGAGATTGCCCATCGCGACGGCGGGGGCGTCCCCCACCACCTTGACGTTGGCTTGCGTTACGGCGTCCGTGATTTGACTGTTGACGGCTGTCGGAAATGCCATGACTGGGCTCCTTGCTCATGAGCGCTCGCGCGCTCGGTTGATCACGCGCCCAAGATGGTCTTGGTGGCGACGCCGGTTGCCGCCGTGTCGAGCGAATACAGCGTCGCGACGCCCATCGTCGTCGCCGCCTGCGCCGTGACGTAGCTCTGCTGGATGGCGTTCGTGACGTTGTGAGAGGCGTTGGCGAGCGCCTGCGCGGTCGCTTGGTAAAGGTTGCCCATCGCGATGGCGGGGGCGTCGCCCACCACCTTGACGTTGGCCTGCGTGACAGCGTCGGTGATCTGATTGTTGACGGAGGTCGGGTATGCCATGGGTTATCTCCTCGTTCGGTGGCTCGTTCGGTGTTTACCGCGTCGTCTCATCAACCGAGCCCAGCGACGGGAGGCGGCGAGAGGATGGTCTTGGTGGCGACGCCCGTCGCCGCGGTGTCGATCGAATAGAGGGTCGCGACCCCCATCGTGGTGGCGGCCTGAGCGGTCACGTAGCTCTGTTGTTGAGCGAGGGTCGCGTTGTGCGCCGCGTTCGCGAGCGCCTGCGCCGTCGCCTGATAGAGATTGCCCATCGCGATCGCCGGCGCGTCGCCGAGGACTTTGACGTTGGCCTGCGTAACAGAGTCGGTGATCTGATCGTTCACGGAAGTCGGAAATGCCATGAGTCTCCTCCTTTGGGTGTCCCCGGGCGCACGTGGCCCAAAAGGGCGAGACCGAGCGGCGCCCTCGATACGAGGAGCCCGTCGGGGACCGCCGCCTACCCGTGCGACCCAACCACCATGATGTTGTACGCCCTCTTTTGCCCTCGCGATTGGCAGAACCCACGAAAGATAGGCCACGGTCCCGCGAAGAACCCGGGCGAACGCAGGGCGCGATGGCTACCGTCGTCGATTCGCCCGTATGTGCCCGGAGGGGTTATTTGGCGCAGGCGTCGTCGGGGACGTCGTTCTTGCGCGTAAATCCCGCGCCTTTTGCCCGCGCCCCGGCGGGCAGGTAGCTCGCCGTGACCTTATCGCCCTTGCGATCCACGGCGATCGTCACCTTTACGTCGCTCCTGCCGCGGGTGATGGCCGCGTCGATGAGCTTGTCGCCCTCGAAGAGGCCCGCGCGCGCGGCGGGCCCGCCCGCGACGAGCCCCGTGATCAGCCCTGCCTTGCGCGACGCGGCCTCGTCGAAGCCCAGGTTGAACGCCTCGAACGTGCGCGGCGCCTTGCGAAAACAAGGCCCGAGCGCGTCGTCGCGCGGCTCTTCGAGCTTGCCCTCGCCGATGCTCTTGGCGAACGCGGGCTCCTCGGGGGCGCCGGTCTCGGCGCGGACGGCGTCGAGCCACGCCGAGACGGGCAGCGCGCGCCGCGCCTCCTTGGCCTTCGCGAGCAGCGCGCGCAGGACGTCATCGAGGCTCTTCTTTCCCTTGGTCGCGGCCTTGATGCGCGCGTTCACCGCGGTCGCGTAGAGCGCGCCGCGCGCCGTGAGGAGCGGCAACGCCGCGGGCTCTTTGACGTGCGACGCGAGCTCGGCGTTGCCCTCGGCTCGGCGCGGCGAGGTGAGCGCGACCGTGATCGCGCCGTGGATCTCGTCGGTGAGCTCGCGCGGCGTGATGAGCCCGAAGCGGAAGAGCAGATCGCGCGCGAGGTGCCGCGCGACGCCCTCGGTGAACCAATACGCTTCGGCCTCGTGCGCGGGGTCGTCGGGGCCGACCCAGAGCCGCTCGCCGATCCACGCGCGGAGCACCTCGGTGACGACGGCGATGCGCACGGGCGCGGTCCACGGCTCGCCCGCGCCGAGATGGACGAGCACGCTGCGCGCGCGCCGCGCGGCCGTGAACGATCCGGGCGTCCTGCCGTCGGGCACGATCAAGAGCGCGAACGGCGCCTCGTCGCCGCCGCGGAACAGCTCGCGCGCGGCCGTGCGAAACGCGGCGATGTCGGCCGCGATCGGCCTCGGATCGAACGACGTGTAGCCGAGCCACACGGCCTCGTCCTGCCCCTCGACGGTGTCGAAGATCGCGCGGCCGATCGCGCCCGCGAGGTAGATCCCGCGGCGCAGCTCGCGCCCGCGCGCGTTGACCTCGCGCCGCCTGCCCGCGCCGAAGCTCGACGCCCCGTCGACCATGCTGCGCCCGCCGTTGTCGGCGACGTACGCGTCGAACGCGATCTCGATGGTCGCGTGCACCGGGCGATCGTCGAGCGCATCGGGCAAGAGCAGGAGCGGCTCGCCCGAGGACACGAAGCGATTGGCGTCGGGATCCACGCCGGGGATCGCGCTCGATCGCGGCGGTGACGCGTTGACGGAGTACGCGATGGAGAGCTCTCCCTCGGCCTTGCGCGGCAACGCGACGATCACGCGACCGTCGGGCGCGCGCGCCGGCGAGGCCGCGATCGCGCCGCGCGCGTCGTGCATGTCGCGAATGCGCAGCGCCTCGGGGCCCGCTGCGATCGAGCGACCCGCGAACGCGGAGTCGCGACCCACGTCGATCGCGAGCGAGAGCTGATCCAGCCCTTCGTCCGACGTCGCGCGGATCTCCACGTCGACCGAAGGCGCGCCGGGCTTGGGCCGGATCGTGATCGCGAGGCGAGGACCTTTGGGCTCGTTCGGCGCTGCGATCGGGGCCGATGAAGGCGACGCGCTCGGCGCAGCGGCCGGCGCCTCGGGGCACTTGGGGGGCGACGCGCACGCCGCCGCGATGAGCGTGAAGATCCCTGCGAACGCTCGTCCGATCGTCCTCATCGTCGCCCCTCGTCAAGAATGGAGACCAAGCTCGCGCGGATGGCGGCGAGCGCGCCCGCGCCGCGCTCGAAGCACAAAGCCGCGCGCACCGCGGTGACGCCGCCGAGCGCGACGATCGTCACGTTCGAGAGCCCGCGCGCGTCGAGCGCGGCGCGCGCCTCGGTGAGCGCGCCTTCGCCGAGCGGCGGGCCCTTCCCGGGCGAAGCGAAGATCGGCGAGAGGGTGACAACGCCGGCTCCCTCGGTTGCACGCGCGACAACGTCGTCAACGCTGTGGCACGACGCGGAGACGAGCAGGCGCGGCGCGATCCTCCTCGCCTCCGCGATCGGGATCGATCGGCGGCCGAGGTGGATCGCCTGCGCGTCGAGCGCGAGCGCGAGATCGATCCGATCGTTGACCCAGAGCGCGGCGCCGATCGGATGGAGCGCGGCGGCGAGCTTCGATCCGAGCGCGGCGAGCGCGCGCCCCGAGAGCTCTGGATCGCGGAGCATCACCGCGAAGTTGCGGCGAGCCTCGGCGCCGAGCGACGCGACCTCGCGGAGGCGCGCGAAGAGCGCGTCCTCGGGGAGCGCAGCGCGATCGGTGATCTGAACGGCGCGGGCGATCATGCGATCGTCACGCGCGCTACGGGCGCTGCGGGGAGAGGACGGGCTCGCCCGCGGCCTCGAGGTCTTGCTTCGCCATCTTCGCCCAGCGGCTCGACGGGTAGCGTTTGACCAAGTAGCGGAGCGTCTCGCGCTGCGCCTTCACGTCGCCCGACGCCTTGAAGCTCTCCGCCAGATCGTGCAGCACCTCGGCCGCGTCGTCTTCGAGGCGCAGCTCGGGAGGCGTCTTGCGCGAGCACTGATACGGGGCGTTCGCCGAGGCGAGGGCGATCGAGGCGAGGGCGATCACGCGGAGGCCGTTCACGCGGCGGACCGTACCCTATTTGTGACCGCGCAGCGCGGCCTGGCGCTCGGCGATTTGCTTCGCGGCCTCTTCGACTTGGGGCAACGCCTCTTCGAACTGCACGGCGACGTTGCGCGTCCACGGGTGCGCCATCTCGCTCGTCCTGCGCTCGACGCGCACGACCTTGCCGCTCACGGCGAGCGGTGTCTTGTCGCCTTCGAGATGGAGCATGAGCTTGACCTCGTCGCCCACGTCGAGCTTGGCGCGGGTGAGCAGCAGCGCGCCGGTGACCGAGAGGTCGTGGATGAGCGCGCTGCGAGGCTCGCCTTCGGTCCCCATCTCTTCGACGAACGCGGGGAAGCACGCGAGGTGACGCTCGTTCTCCCTGCGATCGATCCCCGTTTTGTCTCCGTCTTCGCTCATGATCGATGCCTCCCCGCTCGCCATGGGTCGCGACCCCGCGTTCGCGGGCCGCTCGTCGCACGTGCTCAACGCCGCCACGATACAACATTTTTCGCTACGTTAGCGCCCATGCGCCCTCGACTCCGAGGCTCGCTCGGGCTCCTCGCCTGCGCCGTCGCCGCTTCGCTCGTGCCCGCCGCGCACGCGATCGCCTCGGGCCCGCCCGTGCTGATCGCGATCGAGCCGGGCACCGACACGGCGCTCGCGCGGCGCGTCCGCGAGGTGGTCGCGTCGCGCCGATCGGTGCGCGATGAGGCGCCGATGCCCGCTCCTTCGTCGGTGTCACCCGAGCGCGCGGCGATGGATCAGCGCGCGGCGTCGATCCGGCTCGCGCTCGATCGCGCGCGGCGCTTCGAGAGCGAGGCCGCGTGGGGGGACTGCGTGCGCGAGGCGGCGTCCGCGATGAGCGACGCGGTGCTCGTGCTCGCGAAGGCGTCGGATCTCACGCTGCTGCGCGATCTGCACGTGCAGATCGGCGCCTGCGCGACGCTCGGCGAAGCGAGCGCCAACGCGCGGCCGCATCTCATCGCGGCGGCGCTGCTCGACGAGAGCGCGCCAAAGCCCGGCGCGCACCGCGAAGAGGCGGAGCGCGCGCAGGCCGAGGCGCGCGCCGAGGTGCTCGCGCGATCGCGGGGCAAGATCACGATCGAGAGCACGCCGCCCGGCGCCGAGGTGTGGATCGACGGGCGCAAGATCAACGGCGTGACGCCCGTGGTCGCGGACGTGAGGCTCGGCGATCACTACCTCACGCTGCGCCGCTTCCGCTTCGAGCCGCACGCGGAGCGAACGGTGCTCCAGCCCTCGGGCGTGGTGCGCGTCGCGCTCGAGCCGGCGCGCCGCGAGACGCTCCGCGAGCAGCTCGCGGCGATCGCGGCGCGGCCGAGCGATCGGCCGCCGCCGAGCGAGGAGCTGCTCGCGCGCGCGGTGTGGTCGCGCGCCGATCAGATCGTCGCGATCTCGCCTGCGAAGCTCGGATCCGCGCACGCGCAGGTGATCGACGCTACCACGGGGCAGGTGCTCCGCAGCGCGGACGTGCGGGGCGCGGACAACGACGAGACGGTCAAGCGCGCTGTGTGCGGCGCGCTCGGCGAGACGTGCGAGGTGAAGCGCGGCGTCCCTTGGTACGCGTGGCCGATCGCGGGCGCCGCGATCGTAGGGGCCGCGGTGAGCGTGGGGGTCATCGTCGACGCAGCGCGCGGCTATCGCTTTTGTCCGAGCCGTGGATGTCCTTGAATTCAAGGCCCCGGGAGCGTTCGGAGCATGCGATCGCAGCGCTGCAAGAAGCACTCGTCTTTGGTGGTGGGGCAGGGCCCGTTGTCAGGGCCGATCGCAAAGTGCACGCTGTCTTGGCACGACGCGCACGTGATGTCGTAGTCGCCTCCGCCGAGCGGCGGCGCGAAGCTCGCGCACCCGACCAGGCGATCGAGGTCGCACAAGGGCACCCCCATCGAGGGCTCGTAGATCGCGAGCGTGAGGAGCGCGTCCTCCTGGGCTTGAAACCCGCCGAACGTGAGCCCGCTCGGGATCGCCTTGTCCAAAAGATCGTTGATCTGGGCCGCGAGGCACGCGCGATCCACGAGGCATTTCGACGGGTCGAACACGACGCACGGGCTCTCGGCGGCGATTCGATCATCTTTCAAATCGAAGAGGACCAGCTTCGCCTCTTTGAGCGTGGTGGGATCGAACGCGGGGTGCGCGGCGTCGCCGATGTGGCACCGGCCGCGGAGCACGCACTCTCCCTTCACCGTCTCGCACACCTGCGGATCGGTCACGCACGCGCCGGGCGCCATGCACGTCTTCTGCACGCCGCGGCACGACGTGAGGATCGCGGACACGCCGGTCTCGGAGACGTGGAGGATCAGATCGCGCGGCGGGCAGCCTGCGATCGCGATCGCGATCGCGAAGAGCGCGGCGCGCGCGCGATTCACGGGGAGCCCTCGTCGCTGCGCAGGCCGTAGCGGCGGATGGTGCGGAAGAGCGTGACGCGATCGACGCCCGCGCGCCGCGCGGCCTCGGCCACGTTGCCGCCCGTTTGTTCGAGCAGGCGCGTGACGTAGTGACGTTCGAAGCGCTCTAACAGCTCGCTCTTCGCGGTGCGGAGCGGCAGATCGGTGAGCCCTTCGAACGAGGGCGCCGCGATCGGCCCGGCGGACGCGCCGCGATCATCGCCTTGGATCTCGGGCGCGACGTGCAGGATGAGGAGCTGCTCCAAGTAGTTGCGAAGCTCGCGCACGTTGCCCGGCCACGTGTGGCGCGCGAGCGTGTCGAGGAGCGCGGCGTCGGGCTCGATGGCCGCGTCGAGCCCGCGTTCCTTGGCGATCGTGTCGAGCAGCGCGCGCACGAGCGCGGGGAGATCGCCCTGCCTTTCGCGCAGCGGGGGCAGGCGCACGTGGATCACGGCGAGCCGATAAAACAAGTCTGCGCGGAAGCGGCCGGCGTTCACCTCGCGGCGCAGATCGCGGTTGGTCGCGGCGACCACGCGCACGTCCACGCGGCGCGTCTTCTTGCCGCCGACGCGGCGGATCTCGCGCTCGCCGAGCACGCGCAGGAGCTTGGGTTGGAGCTCGATCGGCAGCTCGCCGAGCTCGTCGAGGAAGATGGTGCCGCCCTCGGCGCGCTCGAACGCGCCCTCGCGGTCGCCGCTCGCGCCCGTGAACGCGCCGCGCGCGTGGCCGAACAGCTCGGCCTCGATGAGCGTGGGTGGCAAGCCTCCGCAGTCGACCACTTCGAACGCCTTGCCCGCGCGCGGGCTCAGCTCGTGGACGGCGCGCGCCGCGAGCTCTTTGCCCGTTCCGCTCTCGCCCGTCACGAGCACGGGCGCGGTCGTCGGCGCGGCCTTTTGAAGCGCGTCGAAGACCCCGCGCATCAAGGCCGACGTGCCGATCATGCCCGCGAGCGAGGTCGCGTTGGAGGCGGGCAGATGGGCCCGCTCGTCGTCTAAAAAGAGCCTGATTTTGGTGCGGCCGACGTCGATGTCGGCGCCCGTTCGCACGAGCACCTCGCGGATGGTGGCCGGGCCGATCGACGTGCCGTTGGTCGAGCCGAGGTCGCGCACGGCGATGCCATGTTCGGTGGCTTCGAGCTCGGCGTGGAAGCGGCTCACCGTAGGATCGGTGAGGCGGAGGCTCACGCCGTCGGCGGTCCCGATGGTCAAGCGGCCTTCGTGGGCGACCGCGCCTTCGCCCGCGTCGGGCCCGGAGGTGACCACCACGCGAAAGCGGGGCGCGCTGATCACCGGCCCGTTCGCGGTCGCCACCATCAACGTCAGAGACTCGTTCGCCACGGCGGGCGAGCCTATCACGAGAGGCCTTGGTTCCTTGGGGCAGCAGGGCGCGATCAGGTGTGGAGCGGCGCGAGCGCGACGCCCCACGCGAGCACTTCATCGGCGAGGGCCGCATTTTCGGGGTTCGCGGGGGCTGGGTTGATGGCCACGTCAAAGCGCCTTGCCAAACGCCTCTTGTCTTTCGTGTCGCTCATCCACGCGACGACCTTTTCGAGCGCGCCGCCGCCGACCGGATCCACGACGTAACATTGGCACTCTTCGCGCGTCGTACACGCTTCACGCGCGGGCTTGGTGCATTGATCGCGCCCCATGGTTTGCGCGATTTGGTTCCAATAAGCCCCCTCCCCTTCGTTGCTCGGATATTCGACTTGGTAGAGGCGGAGGCCGTCTTTCAGGTGGGCATAACGAAGGATATCGCGGGGCGAAGATCGGAGGAGCGCCGCGAGCCTCACGAGGTTGCCTTGTCGCTCCGGCGAGTCGAGCACCTCGCGATACACATCGATGGGCACAAGACACTCGGCCATGCGGACGTGAAGCTCACGCGCCCTTTGGTACGCGGGAGGCTGCTTTTCAGCCTCGGCGTCGCGGAGCTTTCGATACGTGCCGCCCACGTCGCTCCCGGGGTGCCTTCGATCCGCATCCGCGATGGTGAGCACGATGTTGCCCTCTTCGATCAAGCCCTCGTGCTCTCTCACGGTGGTGTCCCCGCCTCCACCGCGGAGCGTGTGAATCATCGAAAGCCTGCCCCAGCCGCGGGCTTTCTGCCGGATCTCGCCGAGCGCCCGATACAGCTCCGCGTCGGTCCTGTTTTCGCCGAGCAGCGTCGAGCACGCAACGGTTTGTAGGCGCTCGAACGCGTGGAGCGGCGCGCGGATCACCCGGCCATCGAGCCTGCCGTCAAAACGTGCTCCGAGCCCGAGCTCCATCGAATACGGGAGATCTGCGCGAAGGCCGCCGATTTGTGCGAAATTGTCGTTGATATGGCGGAGCGCTCGGAGGGCCTCGCGCGACCAGCCGCCAAGGGTGATAAGGCGCTCGGCATGATCGGGGAGGAGCGAGATGACGTGATCGCCCTGACCATGCGCGCGGAGCAGGTTTTCAAGGCACGTTTGCGAGCGTTGCGCCGTTGGGCTCGCAGAGGTCGTATCCGCGACGGCGCTCTCGTCGAGGTGAATCAGCATCGCGCATCACTCGCGCGACGAGGGCGGTTGTTCCTTGACGAGCCGCTCGCCCACGGGGGAGAGAAAGCCATAAGGCCAGTCGTGGAGCGCGCCGTTCTCGCGATACCCGGCCAGGGCAACGGTGCTGTTCCCCGTCTCTTCGTCTTTGTCGAAGAGGACAATTTGAACGTCGTCCGCCGCGATGACGCCTTCATACACGAGCTTCCCCACGCCGTTGATCAACGATTCACTGTGGGTCTCGACCACGAGCCTTGCGCCGGCGCTCTTCGACACGGCTGTCACCAACATGCGGGCGAGCTTGGCTTGCGCCGCCGGGTGCAGGTGAAGCTCGGGCTGCTCAATGGCGACGATGGGTGCAAAAGGCAGCTTGGGATCGTTCGGTCGAATGCACGTCGACCAAAGGACGGCGGCAAGTGGAAGCACCTCGGAGTAGCCAAACCCTACGTCGACCAGATTGACGAAGTGCTTGGACAGCCCCTCTTGGATCTCGATCTCGGCGCGGATGCCCGTCACCTTGACCCGTGTCTCGAAGCCCAATGCCTCTCGGGTAAAGGCGGCAAAGCTCTCCACCTCAGTCGGAGAGAGGGAGTGGAGGAACATGGGGAGGTTCTCGCCGTCTGGGTCCACCTCGCCGATCGAGTAGTTTTGGATGCGATAGTCTCGCTCGGGGTGAACGCGCAAAGGCCCGAGGTAGGCGACCCGGCTCATCTGAAATGCTAACAACGAATCAGCCATCCCGACGAAGCTCGTCAAATGAGCGACCGCATGAGCCTCAACATCGCCGGATTTCTGGATGGCCTCAAGGCCGGCCGACATCTTATCGATGGCTTCGTCGAGGACATCCAAACTTAAAAATTTCAAAAAAATAGGCCCGCTCTTGTCCCCGACGTCGAGCTGAGGGAGCAAATACGCCTTTCCTGCCAGCGCGATAGTGTGCTCAGAGGCTTGCTTCTCACCATTCAAGACAAGCTCCGTGAGGTGCCCTTGCTCGTCGAAGGTTGATTGAAAGACCATGTTGTCATCGTTGATCTCGTATCTTCGTACAAAAGGCGTCTCGCCCCCCGCGAGCGTCATCGCGATATCGAAGGTGAACGGCTCATCCCCCCAGCTCGTCAACCGAAACAGGAACGTCACCTCGGGCTCTTCCAGCGCGTGATTGGCCGCTTGGCGGAGGGAGCCAAAATCGACAAAGCGCTTGTCGTGCCACAGAATCGGGCTGTTCCGGC
>CAYTJL010000061.1:34890-40620 GCA_964437785.1 uncultured Polyangiaceae bacterium | reverse complement strand
GCTTCGCGGGCCTGCCCGAAGAGCACAACATCGAGCGGCTCTTGGTCGAGGGCATCCTCGCGAGCCGGCCCACCCCCGATCCGATGAGCACATGGGTCGACGACACGACAACAGCGCTCATGGCCTTGGTGAAGGACAAGGGATATAAACGCGCGCTCCGCATTTGGTCCGCGGCCCTCGCCCCCGACTCCGAGTCGTTCGCGGCGAGGCTCTTGGAGATGCACGAGACCAAACACACCTGCCTCGGCGTGCTCGAAGCCTCTCCGGCGGGCGGGGCGCTCGACGCCATCGTGGAGATGCCATGATCCGCCCTCGCCCCGCCGCGCGCGGCGTGGAGCTGTTCCCCGCGCGCACACCTACGCTCCCGCCCGCCACCCACACCAACAGCTACGCGATCGGCGATCGTGAGGTGCTCCTCGTCGAGCCGGCGACTCCGTATGACGACGAGCGCCGCGCGTGGCTCGATTGGGCGCGATCGCTCGCCTCCCAAGGACGCGCGCTCCAAGGCATCATCATCACCCACCACCACGCCGACCACGCGGGCGGCGCGGCGTTCTTCGCTAAAGAGCTCGGCTTACCGCTCCTCGCGCACGAGGCCACGGCAAAGAGGCTCCACGGCGACGCGCGCGTGACACAGCACCTCTCCGAAGGCGACGTCCTCTCGCTCGGCGGGCCCTCTCCCCAACGATGGACGGTGCTCCACACGCCGGGGCACGCGCCCGGTCACGTGGTCTTGCACGAGGAGGCCCAAGGCACGTTGATCGTCGGAGACATGGTGGCGAGCGAAGGCACCATCCTCATCGCTCCGAACGATGACGGCGACATGGCCGAATACCTGCGGCAGCTCGACAGGCTCGCTTCGTTCGACGCGCTCGTCGCGCTCCCGGCGCACGGAGATCCCATCGCCGAAGCGAGCTTTGGCGTCTCTCCCACAACGCTCTTCCGCAAATACATCCAGCATCGTTTGGGCCGCGAGGCCAAGGTGGTTGACGCGCTCCCGCGCGAAGGCCCCGGCAAACCGATCTCCGACATCTTGCCGCTCGCCTACGCGGACACGCCCATGATGCTTTGGCCCATCGCGCTCATGAGCCTCGAAGCGCACCTCATCAAGCTGGAGAAGGACGGCCGGGCCGAACGGGGCCCCGCGGGCTTCCGGCTCAAGGCCGTTTGACGAGCGGCATCATCACGGTGCGAAATCCCTCGCTCCACGGAGCGGGCTTGAACGTGGAGGAGTCGAGCCGCACGAGGCGCGTCGCGCCCTCGGCGTGGGCCACCTTCCCGTCGCCCGAGAGCACGCGCGCGCCGAGCACCAAGCTGGTCTTGCCGAGATGCGTAGGCGCGACCTCGACCACCAAATCGCCCTCGCCGCGCACGGCCGCGAGGTATTTGATGGTGTGCTCGGCCACGACGTGAAACTTGTCCGGGTTGTGCGCGAGGTCGTCTTGCCAGCGAAACCCGAGCGCGTTGAGCAGCTCGCCGCGCGCGCGCTCGATGAAGAGCAGATAACGCACGTTGTGGAGGATGTTGAGCGCGTCGAGATCGTCGAAATAGACGCGCTGGATCGAGCGAAAGGGCATCGCGATGGCCATCGTCGCTCCCTTACCTCACCGCGCAGCGAGAATCACGTGCCGCAGCTCGGGCACGCGCCGCGCACGCGATCGCCCGCGGTCTTGACGCGGCTGCGCGCGTTCGTGCAGCGCGCGTCGCCCTCGCCCGTCAGGCCGCACAAGTGCTCGGCCGCGCGGGTCATGGATTGGAGCGCCGCGCACGCGGTCCCGCACGAGCGCGCGTCGCGCCCCGGAGCCTCCATCGGCTTCGCTTGACCGGCGTCGCCCTTCTCGAGCTTGGGGCCGAAGCCGAGCGCGATCTTCTCGGCGTCGGCGAGGTCGGCCTCGGCGCGCGCGATCGCGCCCGCGTTCGTCTGATCTTTTGCGCCGTCGCGATCGAGGCTCTTGTCGGCCCCGGGGCTGCCGGTCGCGGTGGCCGCCACGCTCGGAGCCGCGCCGCCGTAGGGCTCGGGCGGCGGCCCGGCCTTTGACGCGACCGGCGGCATGGCCGAGCACGAGACGAGACAAGCCGAGGTGATCGTCGCGGCGAAGAGGCAGATAGAGGGAGATCTCATGGGCGGCGGCGAGGAGGATAGATCATCCTCGCCCGTTGCCCTACGGCGCTTCGCTGCGGCACCTTACACCACGGCTCCCGTCGCAGCCGTGCTCGCGTCGCCGGAAACAGGGCCGCGCGCGCCGCGTAGAGTAGGCTCGAAACCATGAAGATTTGGGTTCCCCTCCTCACCTCGATCGCCGTCGCCGCGATCACCGTCGGCTGCATGATCGGCCCCGGGACGTCGTCGTCGTCCTCCGCGGGCGGCGGCGGCGGCGGCAGCTCGGCCTGCGACCATCGCAACGACTGCGCGTCGTGCGCGTACTGCGCGCTCAACGGGCCTTGCGCGTCGCTCTTGGCGACGTGCCAAAATAACGCCGCGTGCGCCGGTATCGACCAGTGCATCGCGGGCTGCGGCCCCGGCCAAGACTGCCGCGACACGTGCTACGCCGCGAACCCGGGCGGCGCCTCCGATTACGACGCTGTCTCCCAATGCCTTTATTGCCAGCAGTGCCCCTCGGATTGCCCGGGGGTCATCACCTGCCCGTAAACGGCTCAACGCGTGACGTCTTTGGCGCAGCGGAACCCGACGGTCTCGCTGCGCGGCGAGGGCGTCTCCACTCCTCCCAACGTGCCGCTCACATAACCATCGTCGGTCGCGTACCAGCTCGCGCCGAAGATCGTGTAAAAGCTCTTGGCGCCGCCGTGCGCCCGCGGATCGCCCGCGTCGACCCACTCCGAGACGTTGCCGCCCATGTCTTTGATGCCCTGCGGGGTCACGTCTTTGGGCGTGGACCCCACGGCGCAGGTGCCGTAATGCTTCTTGCCCTTGGGCGACCAACAGAGCTGGTCTTGGGGCTGCCCGTCGCCCCACGGCCACCACATCTTCGGGTCCGCGCGCCGCGCGGCCCACTCCCACTCTGCGGGCCGAGGGAGCCTCTTGCCGCGCGCCGCGCAGAAGGTCCTCGCCTCGTCGTAGCTCACGCAGTTGACGGGGTGATCGCGCTTGTCGTCGTTGTCGCCGTTGCAAAAGCGGCTCGCGACGAAGCTCTCGTCGGTGTCGCCCCAGTCCGCCTGGTTGGGCACGGCCATGCACGAGGTGGGGTCCTCGATCTTGCCGTCTTTGCCTTTGGTCTTGTTGACCGAGAGGCAATAAGGCGAGCACTTGCCCTCGCGCACGCAGGACCGATAAGCGTCCACCGTCACCTCGGTGACATCCATGCAGAAGGCTTGGACGTTCGTCGTCTTTTTGCGCGTCTTCTGCATGCGATACGCGCCCTCCGGGACGAGGGCCATCCCCTCCGGGCACACCGCGGCGTGGGCCTCTTGAGGCTTTGGGGCGTCCTCGGCCTTCTGGGCCTCTTGAGGCTTTGGCGCCTCCGCGGCGGCGGGGGCCTCCACGGCCTTGGCCGCGGTCTGGGCCAAAGGCTCATCGACCTGCGGCTCGGTCGAGGGGCCGGCGCAGGCGGCGAGCGCGGCGATCATGGCGAGACCAACGGAGAGAGCGGCGGCGTGGCGCATGGCGGCGGGTCTACCACGAGCGCCGCAGCGACCCTGAATTTCAGGCGATTCTTGGATCCATCGCCGCTCATCTCAACGCGTCGTGGAGGAGCCGAGACGCCGGGCCGTGCGCGCGGCTCCACCGCGCGAGCTCGCCCTTGCTCCCCTTGATCGCGATCGCACGCGCGATGGCCGATCGCGCGCCCTCCTCGTCCCCCATCGCGGCGAACGCGTGCGCCCGCGCGACCTCGTACCGCAGCCGAAAGCGCTCGGGAGGCGCCCCGTCCTCATCGCTCCTCCCCACGAGCACGAGCCCCTCGTCCCCGCGCCCCAACGCGGCGAGCGCGATCGCGCGCACGGCGCGGAGCGCGGGCCTCATCTCGGCGGGCGCGCGCTCGTCCTGGAGCTTGTCGAGCGCCGCGAGCGCGCGATCGGGATCGGCCTCGGCCAAGAAGAAGAACGCGAGGTTCGCGATCATGAGAGGCCGCATGAGGGCCGGCATCCACGCCGGCGGCACCTCGCCGAGCGACGCGATCGCCCCCAAAAAATCGCCGTCCTCCGCGCGCGCGTACGCGATGACCTGCGAGGCATACGCCACGATCGCCCGCGGATCACCGGCGTCGCGCGGCTCCTCGACCGCGTCGGGATCGAAGGCGCGCGCGGCGCTCTTCGCGCGCTCGAGGATCTCGCCCGCGCGCGCGATCACGCGCGGCCGCGCGCTCGGATCGTCGAGCTCGTCCTCCAAGCGCGACAGCTCCATCGCGACGCGCTCGCTCCCCACCCCGGCGAGGAGCGCCACGAACGAGGGCAGGAGCGCCGCTGCGAACGAGGACGCGGCGGGGTACGGCGGTCGCCACGCCGCCGCGCCCGCGAAGAAGCCGAGCGCCGAGGCCGCGAGCGCGATGAGGCGCCGATCACGCGGGCGCAGCGCGCGGAGCAGCCAAAGCGTGATCGCGAGCGAGGTGAGCGACCCGAGCGCCGCGTACCCGTACCGCGCCTCGGGCAACGCGCGGCTCGCTGCGGCCAACGCGAGCGCTCCGGCGGCGGCGATCAGCGCGACGACGACGGCGGGACGAGCTTCCAAGACGTGCACGGGGGCATCTTATGCGAGTGAGGAACGGACGGACGCGCGGACAAAGCGCCCTGATCGCGGCCGCGATCATGCGCGATCCCAGCGATCGACACTACGACAATTGTGATAGAGAGCGGAGCCGAGGAGGCTCTCCGAAACATGAGCACAATGTCGGTACTTCGTTCCTTGGCCCTGATGACGAGCGTGCCCCTGCTCGGTGGTTGCTTCGTGACCTTCACCGAGGTCGCGATGGAGGGCAACATCGTTCAGCTCTCCGCCCCTGTCGCGCGCGGGCGCTCGGCCAGGCTCAAAGCAGGCGCGCCGACGGCCTATTGGGTCGGCATCAAGCAGAATGGGGAGTGGTACCTTCGGACCACGTCGCACGATCACGCGCACCGCTTCCAGGGGCGTATCCGCGCCACCCAAGGCGGCAAGATCACCGAGATCAAGCCTACGCGCATGGAGCACAACGATCGCGTGCGCCTCACCGACAACGAGGTCGTGTTCGACATCAAGACCGCTGAGTCCGAGGACGGGTTCGACTTCGAGCTGAGCCCCGGCGCTTGTGCCGAATTCGATCTCCGCATCGACGGCGAGCGCCTGCCGCGCAACATCCTCGTCGGCGCGCGCGAGGAGTCCCCCGGCTCGACGCACTTCGTCGCTTGCCCCCAATAAACCCCTCTCCGCAGCTCCACGTCGGGCACGCCCGCGAGCTCAAAGCACGTTGGCGAAGGGCTCCTCCCGCCCAAGAGGGCCCGAGAGGGCGCGCCCCGCATGGTGGCGGTCGCCTCCAGGGCGTCACCACCGGTCCTCCAAACACATCGCCCGCCGCCCGCGGGATCCCGCTCATTTCGCGCGATATCACCTCTGGTACGAAGGGTGCTTTGACGCGCTCCACCCTCACAAGGAGCCTTCGAATGACCCGCTTCGCCGTCCCCTTCGTGCTCGCGTCGCTCGCCCTCGTCACCGTCGCATGTGGATCCGAAGCCGAAGGCACGGGCGGCTCAGGGGGCTCGGGCGCAGGCGGATCCGGGCCTTCGAGCAGCTCGGGGTCGAGC
>CAYTJL010000061.1:29161-34790 GCA_964437785.1 uncultured Polyangiaceae bacterium | reverse complement strand
CGTCGAGCGGCTCGGGCTGCGCGCAGGGCGACTCCATGCTCGACGTGAGCGACGCCGCGGGCGCGGGCGCCAACTACGAGAAGCCCAACGTCACGTGGAGCTGCACCGATACGAGCTTCACCGTCGTGACCAACGGCATGCCTCATTACACCTTCGTCCAGACCACGCCCAACCCGCTCAAGCCCGCGCAACGCACCTGGACCATCACGCGGAGCCCCCAAATCGCGGCGCAGACCACCGCGATTCCGCTCCTCGGCTACGCGGGCTTCTCCGTCAACGGCATCCCGTTCTTCGGCCCCAACGAGGCGCAGATGCCCGCGAACGAGGCGTACGGCGACCCCATCTACAACGGGCTCATGGATGCTTGTTTGGGCCACACCTCGCAGGTCGAATATCACTATCACGCGTTCTCGGAGAAGTGCCTCATCAGCTCCAGCTTGGTGGCGCAGCCCTGGACCAACGCGGACCCCGACGCGAACAAGCCCTCTCCCATCATCGGCTATGCCGCGGACGGCTTCGCCATCTACGGCGCCCGCGACTGCGCGGACGCCGCGTGCTCGTCGGTCGTCGAGATGAAGAGCGGATACGTGAAGATCGGCGACCCCACGAGCTACGCGTGGGACGCGTATCAATGGCAGGACCACGGCGACCCGAGCTACCTCGATGAGTGCAACGGCCACACGGGCCCGAACGGGGATTATCACTACCACGCGACGAGCGGCTTCCCCTACATCCTCGGGTGTTATCGCGGCACGCCCCAAGGCACCATGAACGGGGGGCCGATGCCGTGAGGTCGATTCGCCTGCTCCTCTGCCTCATGGCCTTCGCCGCCGCGCTCGTGCTCACGCCGAGCTGCGAGGGAGACGGGCCGAGCGCCGGCGCCGGCGCGCTCATGACCGAGCCCGGCGCGGAGCCGGGGGCGACGCTGCGCGCCGCGGTGTGGTCGTTGCAATGGGACATGGCGCGGGTGACGCGCCTCCGCGGGGGCGGGCTCCTGATTACGAATGATCTCGGGTTCACCGTTCACGTGGAAGAAGGGTGGGTGACGAACCACCTCGTGAGCTTTGGGCCTTGTGAGGTGAAGAGCGGTGAGAGCGCCAAGACAAGCCTCTTCCACGTGCGCTCGGCGCGCGCCCACAGCGACAACGACCCTTCGGCGATCGAGCTGATGCACGCGGACTCGCTCGCGTCGCCCAAGGACAGCGCGCTTTACCCGAGCGCGTTCCCGCAGGCGCGGTATTGCCGCGCGTTCTGGCTCGCGGCGCGGGCCACCAAGCCGAGCGACGCGCCGGACGGCGTGGACCTCTCCCAAACGAGCCTCCGCGTCCAAGGCACCTGGCGGCGCAAAGGCATGGGGAACGCGGAGGGCGCGATCGACGTGGACACGTGGTGGCCCGGCAGCGCGCTCGTCGATCTCGACGACGCGATGAGCCGCGCCGCGCGAGAGCTCGCGGCCCAAGACGAGAGCGTATGGGTCGCGCACGTCACGGTCACGCGCAGGCTCGGCGAGCTGTTCGACGGCATCGACTTCGAGGCCGACTCCGAGGAGGAGATCGAAGGCCGCTTGATCGACAACCTCGGATCCGCGGTCGACGTCGAGGTCCTCCTCACCGCTTGATCGCGCCGATCGCCGAGGGATACGAGCGTTTGCACCTCTCGTCGAGGGCCGCGGCCGCCGCGGGATCCCGCGCCTCTTCGACCACGGCGAGGGCCTTTTTGATCTCACCACACTTGTTGCCGCCGTCGAACGATCGAAACGCCGACGAGCAATAGACCTTCGCGAGCTCCTCACAATGAGGGAGCTTCAACGCGATCGCGGGAGGCTCCGCGCTCGCGCTGCTCATCGCGCTCACGCTCAGCAACGGCGCGGCGCTCCGCGGCGGGAGCGCGGCGCTCACGGGTGAAGACGACGACGTGCTCGCGCTCACCACCGGCGTGGGCGGAGGCTCTGCGGGCGGCGGCGAAGGGCCGGCGCACGCGGCCATGGCGAGGAGCAGGAGGGCCTGCATTGCTTGTCGCGTTCGAACCGCGCTGGTAGGAAGAATCATGCGCAGCCTTCCCTTTGCTTTCACGATCGTACCTGTCGCGCTGCTCTTCTCGGCCTGCCGCCCGTCGGTCGGTGAGCTGTGCAAAGAGCAGTGTATTTGCTCGCCGTGCACCGACTATGACCTCGAACGGTGCGAGGCCAAAGAGGACGAGATCCGCACCAAGGCCGAGAACGGCGGCTGCTCGGATCTCTACGACAGCTACCTCACGTGCAGGATCGAGACGGTCAACTGCAAGGGCCTCGCGTCCGACGACAAGGGCTGCGCCACCGAGCGCACCGTGCTGAACTCGTGCGCCAAGATCACGTCCGCGTGCGAAGAGGCGCAGATCCACGTGGCCGAGTGCACGGGCCAACCGCCGCCCCCGCCGTTCGATCCCAACTTCGATTGCTCGGGCGATCAAGAGTGCCAATCGCAGTGCGTCGTCGACGCGACGTGCGACGAGATCTTGGGCATCTCGGATCCGAGCAACTTCAACCAGTGCATCAACAACTGCTTCGGCCCCATCCCGGATTGAGCCGCGCCCGATAACGAGCCCGGTCGGCGCTAACGGCGGATCGCGAGCAGCACGAGCGAGAGCGCGAGCACGCCGATCGCCGCGCCGATGGCCGCCGCGAGCAGCACCGTCGTGCGCTGCGACATGCCTTGGAGCTTGCTCTCGGGGAGCTGCTGCTGTTGCGGGACGATGTCGCCGGCGCGCTGCTGGCTCTCGCCGGATCGATCCGTCGATCGCCGCCCGAGCGCGCGGTACTTCATGGCGCGCATCTCACGCAGCGCGCCGTCCATCTGGTTGGCGAGCACGCCCGCGTCGCGCGTGCGCTCGTCGCGCTCTTTCTTGAGGCACGCGTCGACGATCGCGCTCACGCTCTGCGGCAGATCGGCCTTGCGCGCGATGACCGGCTCGCAGTCCTGCGTGAGGATGCGCACCATGAGCTGGTTGTAGTTGGCGGCTTGGTGCGGGAGCGTCCCCGTGAGCGCCTCGTACATCACCACGCCGAGCGACCAGATGTCGGCGCGACCGTCGATGTCCTCGCGGCCCGCGGCCTGCTCCGGGCTCATGTACGCGGGCGATCCGACCACCGTGCCGGTGCGCGTGAGGCTGAAGTTGCGCCCCATGTCGAACACCTTGCTGATGCCGAAGTCGAGGATCTTCGCGATGAGCGCGCCCGTGGGCCCGCGCGTGACGAAGAGGTTCGCGGGCTTGAGATCGCGGTGGATGATGCCCTGCGCGTGCGCGGTCTCGAGCGCGCGCGCGACGCCCACGAGCATCTCGAGCATCACCTCGGGTTGGATCGTCCCCTCGCGGCGGAGCTTCTCGTCGAGGCCCTCGCCTTCGAGCAGCTCGAAGACCAAGAAGGGCGAGCCGTCCTCGGCTTGGCCGAGATCCAAGATCTCGACGATGCTGGGGCTGCGCACGCGCCCGCTCGCCTTGGCCTCGTTGAAGAAGCGCTGCAGCGCGACCGCGTCCTCGGCGACCTCGGGGCGCATCACCTTGAGCGCCACGTCGCGATCGATGAGCTCGTTGCGAGCGGCCCACACCGCGCCGCTCGCTCCCGAGCCAAGGAGACGAATGAGACGGTAGCGTGACTGGATGAGTTCGCCGGGGTTCAACGGGGCATCGTGAGAATAGCCCGGACCGGGGTCCACCCGGCAAGAACGACGATCAAACGTCGCGGTATCAGACGTCGTAATAGAGGAAGAACTCGTAGGGGACGGGCCGCAGGCGGACCGCGTCAGCCTCGCGCTCGCGCTTCAGCTCGATCCACGTTTGGATGATGTCGCGCGTGAAGACGTCGCCGCGGAGGAGGAACTCGTGGTTCTTCTCCAGCGTGTCGAGCGCCTCGTCGAGCGAGCCCGGCATGTGCGGAACCTCTTTGAGCTCCTCGGGCGAGAGCGCGTAGATGTCTTTGTCGAGCGGGTCGCCCGGATCGATGTGGTTCATGATGCCGTCGATGCCGGCCATCATCATCGCCGCGAACGCGAGGTACGGATTGCACGACGCGTCCGGGAAGCGCACCTCGATGCGGCGAGCCTTGGGCGAGTTGCCGGCCTGCACGGGGATGCGGACCGACGCCGATCGGTTGCGGCTCGAATACGCGAGGTTGACCGGCGCCTCGTAGCCCGGCACGAGCCTGCGATAGCTGTTGGTCGACGGGTTCGTGAGCGCGGCGAGCGACTTCGCGTGCTTGAGGATGCCGCCGATGTAGAAGAGCGCGGTGTCCGAGAGCCCCGCGTAGCCGTCGCCCGCGAAGAGGGGTTTGCCGTCCTTCCACAACGATTGGTGGCAGTGCATGCCGCTGCCGTTGTCGCCGTAGAGCGTTTTGGGCATGAACGTCGCGGTCTTGCCGTGCTTCTTCGTGACGTTCTTGACCACGTATTTGTACCACATGAGGTTGTCGGCCATCGCGGTCATCGTGGAGAACTTCATCCCGATCTCGCACTGACCCGCGGTCGCGACCTCGTGGTGACCGACCTCGACCTCGATGCCCGTGTCCATGAGCGTGCTCATGATCGACGCGCGCAGATCGTGGAGCGTGTCGCTCGGTGGGACGGGGAAATAGCCCTCCTTGTGGCGGATCTTGTAGCCGAGGTTCGGGCCCTCTTTGCCCGTGTTCCACGCGGCCTCGTCGGAGTCGATCGCGTAGAAGGAGCCGCGCGGCGCGTTGTCGTAGCGGATCGAGTCGAAGACGAAGAACTCGGCCTCGGGCCCGAAGTAGCTCGTGTCCGCGAGCCCGCTCGACCTGAGGAAGTTCTCGGCCTTCTGCGCGATGTAGCGCGGGTCGCGGCCGTACGGTTGGCCGGTCACCGGATCGCTGATGCGGCAGACCATGCTGAGCGTCGGGTGCGCGTGGAACGGGTCGAGGCGCGCGGTCGAGGCCTCGGGCGTCATCTGCATGTCGCTCGCGTTGATCGGCTGCCACCCGCGGATGCTCGACCCGTCGAAGCCGATGCCCTCTTCGAAGAGGTCCTCGTCGAGGCGCTGCGCGGGGATGGTCGTGTGCTGCCAGATGCCAGGCAGGTCGATGAACTTCAGATCGACGAACTTGCAGCCGTGCTCCTTCGCGAATTGGATGACGTCCTTGGGCTTCATGTCTCTTCTCTTTTCCTTTCGGTGATCCGTAGCGAGCCTCAGATCGCGTCCTCTCCGCGCTCCCCGGTGCGGATGCGAACGGCCTCCTCGATGGGCGTGACGAAGATCTTCCCGTCACCGATGCGGCCGGTCTTGGCGCTCTTCTCGATCGCGTCGATCACGTCGCTCACGAGGGGATCGGGCACCACGATCTCCACCTTCACCTTGGGGACGAAGTCCACGACGTACGCGGAGCCGCGGTAGACCTCCTTCTTGCCCCCGGTTCGACCGAAGCCTTTGACCTCGGTCACGGTCATGCCCTGGATCCCTACCTCGGCGAGGGCGTCCTTCACCTCGTCGAGCTTGAACGGTTTGATGATCGCCTCGACCTTCTTCATGGCTCACCCCGGACCGGCAGCTCTTAGCGCGGGCTTCGTTTCGGGAATGTTTCGCGATCTGCTTTTTTTGGGCTTTTTTCGGTCGTCGTTCGACCCTTGCTTCGACCCTTGCTTCG
>CAYTJL010000061.1:0-29061 GCA_964437785.1 uncultured Polyangiaceae bacterium | reverse complement strand
TTCGACCCTTGCTTCGACCCTTGCTTCGCCTCTTGCTCGACCCCATTGTCCGGCGGGGCGGGGTCGCATAGGCTCGGGGCCGAGCGGCGCGCTGATGGCCCTCCCGAACAAGACGAAGATCCCGGTAGGAACTATCCTTGCGGGCAAATACCGCATCACTCGGGAGATTGGCCGGGGCGGCATGGCCGCCGTGTATGAGGCCGAGAACGTCGACATCGGCAAGCGCATCGCCATCAAGGTGCTCGCGCAGGAGCTCACCGCGTCGACCGTCGTGGTCGAGCGGTTCTTCCGCGAAGCGCGCGCGGCGGCCGCCATCCGCAGCCCGTACATCTGCGACGTGTACGACTCGGGCAGGCTCGACGACGGCCGCCCCTTCCTGGTGCTCGAGCTGCTCGAAGGCGAGTCGCTCTACGAGCGGATGACCAAGGTCCGCTGGTTCGACATCGAGGCGACGCTCGCGGTGATCACGCAGGCGTGCAGGGGGCTCACCAAGGCGCACGCCGCGCAGATCGTCCACCGCGATCTCAAGCCCGAGAACATCTTCCTCACCAAAGACGAAGAGGGTCAGCTCCTCGCGAAGCTCCTCGATTTCGGGCTCGCGAAGTTCTACGCGCCGCTCGGCGGAACGAAGCAGCAGCAGCGCCTCACGCGAGAGGGCGCGGTCTTCGGCACGCCCGCGTACATGAGCCCGGAGCAGGTGCGCGGCCAAGGCGCGGTCGATCACCGCGCGGATCTGTGGGCGCTCGGCTGCATCGTGTACGAGTGCTTCACGGGCCGCACCGTGTGGCAGACCGAGCAGGGCGTCGCGATGACGTTCGCGCAGATCGCCGCGGGCAAGCTCCCCGATCCGCGCGAGTACCGGCCCGATCTTCCGCCGTCGTTCGGCGCGTGGTTCCAGAAGGCGCTCCACCGCGACATCAACCAGCGCTTCCAGACCGCCAAAGAATTCGGAGACGAGCTCTCGATCGCGCTCAGCGGATCGCGCGCGAGCGCGGCGGCGTTGCCCTCTCCCGCCGCGGTGAACCCGTTCCTCGACGCGGCGCTGCCTGCTCCGCAACAAGCGCCTTCCATTCCACAGCAGCAGCCGCACCCTTCGTTCCAGGGCCCGCCGCAGCCTCAACACCCTTCGTTCCAAGGCAGCGCGCCCGTGATCGGCGCGGCTCCTCCGAGCGGGATGGGCCCGCACGCGTCCGTGCCCATGGCCCCGGCCAAGCCCAAGGCCCGCGGGCCCAACGTCGCCGCGATCATCGCGATCGGGCTCAGCGCGCTCGCCGCGATCGGGATCGTCGGCTACGTGGGCTTCACCAAGCTCGGGGGGACCGACGGCGCCGCGTCCGCGTCCGCCTCTGCGTCGGCGCCGCCGCCCGCGTCCGCGTCGGTGTCCGCGCCCAAGGGTCGCGAAGCTCCGCCTGCGCCGGCCGCGCTGCCGTGGATCCCGTTCTGGGAGCAGGCGCAGGAGTCCATCGCGAAGGGCGACCTCAAGACCGCATCCAAACATCTCAAAGAGGCGTTCGATCGGGGCGGGCACGGGATGCCACGCACGCTGCTCGAATACGTGCAGTCGTCGCTCGGCAGCGCGGGAGCGCCGTGCAAGCTCACCGGCCTCGCGCGGCCTCGCACGTACGATCTCGTGCCGGTCACGACCAAGCGCGTCCACGCGGGGCGCCCGTCGATCGCGATCGGGCCCAAGGGTCCGGTGATCGTGTGGACCGACGCGCACGACGGCGCGGAGCACGTCTACGCGGTCAAGCTCGACAACTCGCTCCGAAGCGAAGGCCCGCCGATCGACATCACGCCCGAGGCCGCGCGCGTGACGCGCATCGCGATGACCTCGCTCGGCGCCCACATGCTCTTGAGCTACGCCGATCTGCGCGGCGCCGACGCATCGATCCTCGTGCGTCGCATCGATCCCGACGCGCACATCGATGCTTCGCCCGTCACCGTCGGGTCCGCCAAGGGCGCGGCGCCCGCGCCGATCGCGATGCGCGCGCCCGACGGCTCGACGTTCGTCGTGTGGAGCGGCGCGAGCGATCAAGGCTCCGAGGATCTCTTCCTGCGCAAGCTCAACCCGTCGCTCGAACCTGCGGGCGCCGAGGTGCGCATGACCGACTTCACGCCCGCGGGCGCGAGCAAGCCGCGCGCGCGCGCGCCGTCGCTCGCCTTCGAGAACAACGCGCTCCTCGTCGCGTACCGCTTGGAGCGCGATCCTGCGCGCGAGGCGCACGTGCTCCGCGTCGCGCTCGCCGACGCCGCGCGGGGCATCGACGCCAAGAAGCCCTCGCGGAACGATCGGACCGTGGGCGTCGACGCGCTGCTCAACCCCGACAAGAGCAAGGCCGATCTGCCCTCGATCGCGTGCGGCGCCGGCGCTTGTTACGCGGTCTGGCACGGCGACTCGGGCGCTGTCGCGGCGTACGTCGATCCCAACAAAGGCCAAGCGATCTGGCGCCGCACGTGGGCCCGCGCGGGCGTGCGCCCGAGCGTCGCGATCTCGCCCACGGGGCAAGCGCAGGTCGCGTGGTACCAAGCCAGGGGCATCCACACCGCGTCGTTCAACCGCGACGGCGTCGGGACCCCGACGCGCGTCCTCAAGGTGAGCTACGACAACCAACCCGTAGAGATCATCTCGGCCGAGCGCGCGGGCGAGCACTACATGACGTGGCTCGACTACGAGGCAGGGATCTTGGAGGTCTTCGCCGCGCGCGTCACGTGCCGCTGAGCCCCGCGCATGATCACCATCCCCCCGCGCGCCGACGTCCGTGCACGGCCCATCGAGACTGACCGCCTGTGGCTCGCGCCGATCGATCCGTCGGACGGCCCGGAGATTTGGCTCGCGGTGAGCGGCTCGCGCGCGTTCCTCCAGCGCTGGCTCCCGTGGGTGCAGTTCCACACGGATCCGGGCGCGAGCGCGCGCTTCGCGGAGGCGTGCGCGTCGGACTGGGATCAAGGGCGCGCGGTGCGCTTCGTCGTGCGCGAGAAGCCGCACCGCACGCTGGTCGGCGTGGTCGGGCTCGAAGCGTGCGTGCACCTGCACCGATCGTGCGAGCTCGGCTATTGGCTCCGCAAGGAGGCGACGCGACGAGGTCTGATGACGGAGGCTTCGCTCGCCGTGATCGACTTTGCGTTCCGTAAAATGGGCGCGCATCGCGTGCGCGTCGCCGCGGCCACCGACAACCACGCCTCGCTCTCGGTGATCGCGCGTCTCGGCTTTCGCTTCGAAGGGATCGCGCGCCAAGCCGAGTGGTGTGATGGCCGCTGGCTCGATCATGGCGTGTTCGCGCGCCTCGCGACCGACCCCGCCCCGAACGGTTGATCCGAGGTATCGGCTCTAGTCACGCGGCGTGCATGGGGCTTATGCTGAACCTCGTGCGCGGCGCGCAGCCGCGCCTCAGGGGATGAACGTCATGGCTTTCATCGAAGAGAACGTGTCGCGTGCGCGGAGCCCGCGCCCTGCTCGGATCGGCCGCATGATCACGGCCTTCGCGGCCTCCGCCCTCTGCCTCGCGATCGGCGCGCTGGCCTCCTCGTGCTCGCTCGTGGTCGATCTCAACGCCGACCAGTGCGAGAAGGACGACGACTGCTCCAAGTTCCCGGGCACCACGTGCCAAAACGGCGTGTGCGTCACGGGGACCTCCAAGGACTGCGAGAAGAGCGCGGACTGCAGCGGCGCGACGACCATTTGCAGGAAGGACACCTTCAAGTGCGTCGACCTCGTCTCGACCGCGTGCTCGACGCTCGTCGGTGATCCCAAGAACGACAGCTCGTTCTTGATCGGCTCGATCCTCCCCACCACGGTCTCGAACGAGTCGACGGGCAAGTCGATCGAGAACTCGATCAAGCTCGCGATCAACGACTTCGTCGGCGCCACGAACGGCCTGCCGCCCGCGCCGGGCGAGAGCCAACCGCGGCCGTTCCTGTACATCGGGTGCACCGACGAGAGCAACGGCGACAAGGCCGTCCTCGCGGCCAAGCACCTCGTCGAGGACGTGGGCGTCCAAGCGATCATCGGCGCTGCGTTCAGCGGCATCACCATCAAGTTCACGACCACCGTCACGATCCCGAACGACGTCCTCGTGATCTCGCCCTCGGCGACGAGCGTCGCGATCACCGACCTCGCCGACAAAGGCCTCGTGTGGCGCACGTCGCCGTCCGACATCTTCCAGGCCAAGGCGCTCGAGTTCTTCTCGCCGCAGATCGAGGCCAAGGTGCGCACCGATCTGGGCCTCACGCCGACCGACAAGATCAAGATCGCCATCGTCCACAAGGGCGACGCGTACGGCGAGGGCCTCGCCAAGGCGCTCGAACAAAACCTCATGTTCAACGGCGACGCGGCGACCAACCAGATCGACACGTTCTACAAGCGCATCGACTACGGCAACCCCGACGACACGATGACCAAGCCCACCAAGTACCCCGAGACCGTGAGCGAGATGGTGTCGAACTTCCGGCCGCACATCCTCTTCTCGCTCGGCACGGACGAGGCGGTGCTCGACATCGTGAAGCCCATCGAGGAGCAGTGGCAGGAGCAGATGTATCGCTCCTATTACATCTTCGGCGACGGCGGCTACATCGCGCCGCTCTGGGGCTTCGTCTCCGATCGCGAGAGCACGATGGCGCCCGGCGCGACCACGCTCCGCACGCGCGTCTCCGGCACGGTCCCCGGCACCAACAACCAGCTCTTCAACACCTTCTCCGCGGCGTACAAATCTGCGTATCCCAATGACATGACCACGGACCCTGCCATCTTCGGCGCGGCCGGCGGTTACGACATCGTGTATCTGCTCGCGTATTCGGCGGTCGCGAACGGCGATAAGCCCCTCACCGGGCCGAACCTCGCCGAGGGCCTCAAGAAGATGGTCGGCGGCGCGACCGAGGTGAAGGTCGGCTCGGGCATCAGCCAAGCCTTCAACTTGGTAGCCGGCGGAAACGCCATCAATTTCACGGGCGCGAGCGGCCCGCTCGACTTCGACGTCGCCACCGGCGAGGCGCCTTCCGATATCCAGATCTGGTGTCTCAAGCCGAGCGGCGCCGGTGGAAAGAACTCCGGCTATTACTACGACGTCGTGCTCAACAACATGGGTGGCACGCTCAACCTCGATTGCAATTGAGATCGTCTGTCTCGATTGGGGGGACCTCCCCCAAACCCCCCAATCGAGAACGGAGCCCTTGATTCGAGGGCCTCAGCTCAAATCACGCCGGTGACCGCGGCGAAGCCCGCGCGGCCGATGGCCTCGGGCCCGACGCGAGCGACGAAATCACGAAAGCTCTCCCCCTCTCCGCGCTCGGCCACGTAATACCGCGCGATCGCGCTCACGAGCTTGGGGGTTTGATCTTCGGGGATGCGGCCGTCGAGCCGCTCACCGAGCCTCGCGCCCGGGCCCACGCCGCCGCCGACGCGGAGCGAATAGTGCGGCCGCTCCACGCCGTCCGCGCCCGTGACCATCAAGCCCGTCATGCCGATGTCGGCCACGTGGTGCTGCCCGCACGCGTTGAAGCAGCCCGAGATCTTGATCGCGAACGGGCCCACCGCGCGGATCAAATCCTCTTGTTCGGTCCGCGATGCGGAGCCCGCGAGATCGTCGCGGATCGACGACGCGAGGAACATGCTGCGCGTGATCGCGAGGGTGCAATAGTCGCCGCCCGGGCACGTCACGACGTCGGTGATGTGATCGGCGTCGGCCTCGGCGAGGCTCACCTCGCCGAGCGCGCGGTGCAGCGCCACGAGGTGATCTTCGGGCACCCAGCGCAGCACGATGTTCTGCGTGTTGGTGAGCCTCACCTCGCCGTTGCCGTGCGCGCGCGCCATGCGCGCGATCGCGCGGATCTGCGGCGCGGTGACGTCGCCGAGCGGGAGCTTGACCGTGACCGCGCGATAGCCCGCCTGCTTCTGCGCGATCGTGTTGGTGCGCTTGAACCGCGCGAAGGCGCCGTCGCCGATCGAGACAGGGGTTTGACCGGCGGGCCGGGGCGCGGGCTCGCTGTGCTCGGAGAGGAGCTGTGCGAGCGTGCTCGCGAGCGCGTCGCCCTTCTCGGCGAGGATGCGCGCGAGCTCCTCGTCGAGCCGCTTCAACAGCTCGGCCTCCCCGAGCTTGCGGAGCAAGAACTTGATGCGCGCCTTCTTGCGGTTCTTGCGCTCGCCGTCGCGCCAAAACACGTTGAGCACGGCCTCGGCCGCGGCGAGCGCGTCGCGCGCGGGGACGAAGTCCCGCCACAGGTGCGCGATCTCGGGCGTGGATCCGAGCCCACCCGCGATGTACACGCGAAAGCCTTGGCCGCGATCGGTCTCGGCCGCGAAGAAGCCGAGGTCGTTGATCATCACCTGCGCGTGGTCCTGCGCCGACCCGGTGAGGCCGATCTTGAATTTGCGCGGCAGCCTGCGGTTGTGCTGATGAAACGCGAAGTAGTGCGTGATCGCGTGGGCGTACGGCGTCACGTCGAAGAGCTCGTCGTCGAGCACGCCCGCGTACGGCGAGGCCGTCACGTTGCGCACGGTGTCCGCGCACGCGCCGACCGTATAAACACCGCGCTCGGCGAGGACGCGCTGGACCTCGACGGTGTCTTCGAGCTCCAAGTAATGGAGCTGGAAGTCTTGTCGCGTGGTCACGTGCGCGAGGCCGCGCCCCCAGCGCTCGGTCACGTCCGCGATCGCGTCGAGCTGGTCCGCGCTCACCGCGCCGCCCGGGATCTTGATGCGCTGCATGTGCTTGACCTCGGCGAGCTGCGCGTAGACCCCCATCGCGAGGCGGAGGGGCCTGAGCTCCTCGGCGCTGATCTCCCCGCGCCGGAATCGCTCGATTTGCTTCTCGTGATCGTCGATCGCGGCGCGGTAGCGGGCTTCTTCGGACATGCCGCGGAGCATAATCCCGAGTATTCCGACCAATCCAGTGCAACAACGAAAAAGATGTCCTTGGGTCAGGCCGGGATCTCGCTCCTGGTGATCCGTTCCAGATAAGCCCTGATCGTCAGCGGTGATGACCCTTCGACCTTGTTGTTGACGGTGAGCAACAACGTACGACGAAGGTCAACACACAGATCCACGAGGCGGGCGACCGCGCGACGCGAGGCCTCGTCTGGGCGGACGATCTTGTCGAACGGCGCGAAGGCCGCGCGGCGCTCGTCGTACCGGTTGCCCGGCGGGATCGAGAGGCGCGCGACCACGTGCGGCGCGGTGAGGACGCCGGGGACGTCGAGCTGCGCGCCGAGCGGCGGCATGCGCTCCCACAGCGAGAGCACGTGCGCGACGCGATGGCGCGCGAGCACGTCGAGGTACTCGGCGGTGAAGAGCTCGCGGTTGCGGATCTCGACCGCGTACGGGAACGCGGAGGGCAGCGCGCCGAGGAAGCGATCGAGCTCGCCCGCGAACACGTCGGGGCGCGGGATCTTGTCCTCGGGGATGGGCGCGAGCTGAAACACGAGCGCGCCTACGTTCGCGTGGAAGCTCCGCGCGAGCGGGAGCAGCACCTCGCGCTCGCACAACGCGAGGTCGAGGTACGTCGGGTTGCGCGCGCCCGATCGCGGATCGTTCCTCGTGGTCACCGCGCTCCACGCCTTGATCACGCACGGGAACGACGGCGGCAGATCGCGCGCGTAGTGCGCCAGCTCGTCGTCGGGGATGGGCGCGTAATACGATCGATCGATGCCCACCGTGCGCATGAGCGGGTGGCGCGCGACGATGCCGAGCCCGTGATCGACGAGCGCCGCTTGATCGATCGGCGACGGATAGACGATGCCCGCCCAGCCGGGGAACGTCCACGACGACGGGCCGAGATGGATGCGCGGGTGCAGCTTGCCCGCGAGGCGCGCGTCTTCGGCGACACGCTCAGGATCGACGGATTTAGGCGCTTCGGGCGCGAAGAGCGAGAGCTGCGGCCGAGCCATCGAACGAGGCGCGCTAAGCGAAGAGCGCTTCCCCGGCGCGCTGAGAGGCGCGCCCGACGTCGAGGACCGCGCGCGCGAGCGGCGCGATCACCTCGGCCACGCACTGCGCGGTGAGGGCACGTTGCGTCGCGCGCGAGAGCCTTCCGTGCGCGCGCAGCTCGCCTTCGAGGCGATCGTCGCCGGAGGCGTCTTCAGCCGCGCGATGCACGTTGCTCATCGCGCCGCGGAAGGCCTCGGCGACCGCGTCGCGCACCGCGCCGTCGCCCGTGTTGAGCGCCCACACCACGAAGCGGAACGCGAGCGCGGCGTGCTCCTGCTCTTCGGCGACGATGCGCGCGAGCGCCTCGCGCACGGCCGGATCGCTCGCCTCGTCGCGCGAGGCCGCCGCGATGAAGGCCGCGATCGCCTCGCCCACGCAGCCCTCGCGCACCGTCGCCGCGGCGACGTCCGCGAGCGTGACGGGCCCGTGGATCGCGCCGCTCATCGCGATCGCGCTCGGCCCGACGTCGGCGCCTGCGTACGCGGACGCGATCGCGAAGCACGCCTCGGCGTGGCGGATCTCGTCGCCCATCGCGCGCTGCGCGTCGGCCACGATCGACGCGGGCGCGCCGACGGCGAGCAGATCCAGCGTGAAGCGCGCGAACGAAGCGATGCTCGCGTGCTCGTCGAGCGCGCTCTTGGTCCATGCCTCCGCGAGCGCGCGCCGCGCCTCGATCGAGAGCCCGTCCGTGGCGGGCATGAGCCGAGCGCTCCAGTCCGCGCGCGGCGCAGGATCCGCGGTGCGCGCGCCGCCTTCGACGAGGAACGGCCTGCCGCCGCACTCGTAGACGATCGCGTCGGCGAAGTAACAACACTGCGTCCCCTGCGCCGGATCAGGCCCGCACGGGATCGACGCGACCTCGGCGCCGCCGCACCCTTGTTCGCCCAAGATCGTCATCGCCTCGTCGAGCGACACCTTGGAGGCCGCGGGGCAGCCCGTCTGCGGGGTCGCGCTCGTGAGGCAGAAGTATTCGAGGCTGAACGTGGTCGCGACGTCGCACGTGAAGGGCATCACGCCGCTGCTGCTCGATCCGCCGGATCCGCCCGACCCTCCGACGCCGTCGGGATCGACGAAGACCTTGCCCCCACACGCCGCGGTGCCGAGCGCGACGGTGATGACCGATCCGACGCCGGTCGCGGCGATCAGATAACGGAGCAGGGCGGCGGTGGAGAGGCGTGCGTGCGATCGAGGGATCATGATCCGTCCTTTGGTGAGCCGCTGTGTGCCGCGCTTTTGGGGGCGGCGAGGGCTCCTCGCGCCTCTCAGCAAACCACGAGCCGCGCGCGGTTAAAAGTGGACGCGACGGCCCACGAGCACCGACGCGACGAGCGCGAACAACGCGAGCGCGGCCGAGATCCGCCACGCGAGCCGCTCGGCCGACGCGAGATCCGCGGCGCTCGTCGCGGGCCCGCCCTTCCCCCGCGCGAGCGCGCCCGTCGCGAGCGCCGCGACGACGAAGAGCGCCGCGCCGTAGGCGGCGTGCTGCTTTCGTTCGAAGAGCCACCCGAGCGCGGCCGACGCGATGAAGAGCTTCTGGCGGAGCTTCATCCGAAACGGCTCGTGCAGCGCGAGCCCGGTCGCGAACGCGATCGCGAAGAGCGACGCGGCGATCGCGCGGATCGCCTTGGATCTACGGCCTCGTTCGAACGCCGTCGCGAAGAGCCCGAAGGCCGCGCACCACGAGGCGATCGCGTGGATCCACACGAGCGCGATCATGGAACGAGCACCGCCTGCGCGACGAGCGCGATCGCGCTCACCGCGAACGCGACGAGGAGCGCGCGACCACCGCGATCGAACGCGCGCGCCGCGAGCGCGTGGCCACCGAACGCGAGGAGACCGCCCGCGTAGAGCGACAGCTCGACCCGGAAAAAAAAGCTCGATCGCGACGACCACACGAGCGCGGCGGGGTTCGGCTCGGGCATCAACGCAGCGAGGCTCACGCGCGCGATCGCGTACGCGAGCGCCGCGCCGGCCGCGCCGAACGCGATCGCGAAGAGGACGCGATCGCTCTGGGTCGCTCGATCGCGCGCGCGCCCGGTCACAGCCCGATGCTCCCCAGGTAGCTCGCGTCCGTGCGCTCGACCGCCAAGAAGGCCGACGCGAGCACGCACGCGATCGACGCGACCGCGACCGCGACGCGCACCAAAGGCCTTGTTCCAAAGGCGATCCGCGACGCGCGCGCGAACGCGATCGCCGCGAGCACCGCGAGGCCGAGCCACACGAAGGGGCGCCCGTCGCCGTCGCGCCGCTGCGCGATGAGCGCCGCCGCGCCGCCGAGGTAGAGCGAGAACGCGATCGCCGCCTGCGGCAGCACGCGCGACGGGAGCGCGCGCACGTCGCGGGCGCGACGGATCGCGGCGCCGAGCGCGATCGCGCACGCCGCGCCGATCACCGCGAGCACGCCGAACGACGCGCGCCGCAACGTCACGCGGCGCACGAGGCGATGGAGGTCCGCGCGCAGCGACGGGAGCAGGGTCGGGTCGCGATCGAGCGCGCGCGCCGCGGCGTCGAGATCGCCCTTGGTTTGGAGCATCGCCACGAGCTCGCTCAACGCGAGCGCGCGCGTCGTGCGATCGGCGGCGCCGTCGCCCGCGACCTCGTCGAGGAGCGCGATCGCGCGCTCGATCGTGCCCATCTTGCGGTGCGCTTCGGCCACGAGCACCGCGGCCTCGGCGCGGACGCGGCCCCTGGGGAAGCGCTCGCGATCGCGATCGAGCGCCTCGATCTCGGCCCGATCCGCGAGCGCGCGGGGATCTCGGCGCACGCGTTCGAGCCGCGCGAGCGGCGCGAAATCCCCCTCGGCGTGGGCCTCCAAATCGTGGGCGCGCGCCCTCGCGACCGACGCGAACGGCGCGCTCGGATCCAGGGACGCCGCGTCGCGGTAGGCCGCGAGCGCGTCGCCGAAGCGCATGTCCTTGCCCGCGCGCTCGGCCTCGGCGAAGCGCTGCGTCGCGCGCTCGCGCGGCGTCTCGGCGCGCGACGTGGCGGGCGCGATCACGACGAGGGCCGCGATCGCGACGAGCGCGGCTGCGACGTGCGCGCGCATCAGCGATCTTTGTCGCCCGATCCGCGGAGGACCGGGAGGGTCACGCCGTCGATGCGGATCGTCTTGCCTTGATCGGGCGCGTTCCCATACGGGCAGTGGCGGCACTTGGAGTTGCAGCAATAGCCGCGTTTTTTGTGGTACTCGGCCGTAAAGACGAGCTTGCCCGCTTCCATGTAGTAGTCGACACCGGGGATGAGAGGCGCTCGCGGATTGGCCATCGAGACGTCGTGCGTTGGGACCGCCACCCTCGCGAGAGCGCCGAAAAACTGGGCCCTCGGTCGAGCGGCGGAGATAGGGTATCAGCGGAATGCCCCGGGTTCATCTGGCCACGGCTCACGTCGCGATCGCGGCGATGCTCGTCACGTCGCTGGGCGCGTCGGGCTGCGAATGCGGCAGCTCCAAACCTTATACGCCGTACAAAATTGGTGACGCGCCGCCCGCGAGCGCGAGCGCGGTCGCGAGCGGGGCGAGCAGCGCGCCGCCCGTCGCCGCGGCGTCGTTCGCGATCGAGCGCGGCGCGGCGCCGAACGACGCGGCTCACTTCGCGATGGATGGCGGCGTCGTGGCCGACGCGCCGCCGGGCCGCAGCTTCGGTGAGGGCGTGCTCCTCGACGCCGACGGCGACGGCGCGCGCGATCTCATCGCGTGGACGCGCGCGGCGGACGGGCTGCGCGGTGAGCTCCGGCTCTTCCTCGCGAAGCAACCCACCGACGCGAAGACCATCACCACGTTGCCGTCCGATCTGGTCGCGCCGACGTGCAGCGCCGCGGTCGCGATCACGCGCGTGGGCGTGCGCAGCGTCGCGCTCGACTACGCGCCCCGCTGCGCGGGCAAGGCGCGCGATCGCGCGCAGCGATGGATCGCGATCGTGCGCGCGCCCGCGCCCGGATCGGCCGACGCGCCGTCGATCGGGCTCGAGCTGCGCGCCGGGCTCCCCGCCGAAGGAGAGGCGTGGGACGTGAGCTACGACGCGCGCGATCGCGACGGCGACGGACAGACCGATCTCGCGATCGCGCTCACGCTGAACGGAGCGCCGAAGCCCTTCCCTTCGAGCGTCTCCACGACCGTGACGCTCGCGTTCTACGACAGGCCCGCGGGGCTCTCGCGCGATCCCTCCGAGCCCGAGGCGTCGCTCAAGGCGATCGCGGCGGCGCTCACCGCGGACGCGCGCAAGAAGACCACCGCGTCGCGCGTGCCGCTCGCCGCGCTCTCGCTGCGCAGGATCACGAGCCTCGTGTGCGAGGAGTCCGGCAGGCCCGTCGTCACGGCCGCCGCGGGGCCCGCGCGCTGCGGCGGAGGCTACGTCGATCCGACCATCAGCGAGATCGAAGCGTCGGTGAACCTCGACGATCCGATCGCGCTCGCCGCCGCGCTCGCGAAGCTCCCCGAGGCGCCGCGCAAGGACGTGGAGCGCCTCGTCGCCAAGGTGCTGCCCGCGGTGAAGGCGACCGCGCTCCACACGGTCAAGGCCGCGCTGATCACGCGCCGCGCGCCGTCGTTCGGATCGATCGCGTTCGATCGCAACGGCGACGTGCTCGTGCGCGGCGAAGGTCACGTGGTGCGCGTCGATCGCAGCGCGTTCAACGAGGCGCAGGTCGACGCCGCGCTCGCATGGCCCGACGCGATCGTCGGCGAGGGGTGGACCCTCACGTCGATCGAGGCGCGCTGCGGATCGCCCACGATCATGGGCCGCTTCAGCACCAAAGACGCGGAGAGCCCCGAGGTCGAGCTGCCGCTGCCGATCGCGACGCCCGCGCGGTGCGACAGCGCGGCGCTGCCGGTCGAGGTGCTCGGCCGCGGGCCCGAAGGGACGCTCGCGGCGATCCACGCCGAGCTGTTCGCGATCGCCCCCGGGCCGAAGCCTCACGTCGCGCCGGTCACGTCGCTCGGGCTGCCCGCGGGCGCGGTGGTGGATCTCGGCGCGGCGCGATCGCCCGATGGAAAGACCATCGCGCTCGCTACGCCGCGCGGCGTGCTCGTGACCGTGGTGAAGGGCGAGGGGCGATCGTCGAAGGGCAAGCTCTGGGCGCTGCCCAACGGAGACAGCCCCAGCTATTGCGCGCCGGACGACGCGGGCGAAAGGATCGCCTGCGCCGTGAAGGGATCGGCCGTGATTTACGGCAAATCGCCGTGAATCAGCGGCGGTTCACGCGTTCGAGGTACGTGCCCTCGCGCGTGTCGATCTTCACCCACTCGCCTTCTTGCACGAAGAGCGGGACGTTGACGACGGCGCCGGTCGAGAGCGTGGCGGGCTTGGTCGCGCCGCTCGCGGTGTCGCCCTTCACGCCGGGCTCGCTGCCCACGATCTGGAGCACCACGTGCGAGGGCATGCTGACGCCGATGGGCGAGCCCTTGAAGAGCGTGACGTCGACGTTCATCCCGTCGCTGAGCCAGCGCGCGTCGTCGCCGATCTTGTCGCCTTGGACCGTGATCTGCTCGCCGGTCGCGGCGTCCATGAAGACGAAATCTTCGCCCTCCGGGTAGATGTATTGGAGCTGCCGCTCCTCGACGTCGGCCTGCTCGATCTTCTCGCCCGACTTGTACGTCCGCTCGAGCACGGCGCCGGTGGCCATGTTGCGGATCTTCACGCGGGTGAAGGCTTGGCCCTTGCCGGGCTTCACGAACTGGAAGTCGATGACCACGTAGGGTTGGTCATCGACCATCATCTTGAGACCTTTGCGGATGTCGCTCGTATCCATGTCGGCTGCTTCGGGCTAAAAAGGGAGAGGCGCCCTTAGCACGGCGCGCGGCCCGGCGTCGAGGGTGCTATATCGGGGAGGCCTTATCGCCATGACCCCGATCCCTCGAATCCCGCCGCAACGGCCTTCTTCTGGAGGGGGCGAGCTCGACGACGAGCTGCGCGAGATCAAGCGGGAGATCGTCGAGTCGCGGGGGCTCGTCATCAAGACGGCGAACCTCACGTCCGCCCTCGCCGCCGACCTCAAGACCATCACCAAGCGGCAGCAGGGCTTCGAGCAGCGCGCGTTCTGGAACAGCGCCGCGGCGAACGTCCTCACCGTGGTGGTGCTCATCGGCGTGGTGAAGGTCGCGTGGGACGCGCGCGTCGACTCGGTCACGGCCGAGATGTCGGGCGCCAAGCAGAAGGCGCAGAAGCTCGAAAAAGAGGCCGACGAGTCCAAGAAGCGCGGCGACGAGCGGACGCGCGCCGAGACCGACGCGGCCGCGTATTACGAGCTCATCCGCGCTGAGCGCCGCCAAGAGGTCATCGACGGCTTCGAGGCCATCCGCAAGAAGCCCTTGAGCCGCGCCGAGCTCGCGTTCTTCACCGACGCGGTCGAGCGCGCGCGCGCCGAGCTGTCGATCAAGGCGTACCAAGCCGGGCTCGATCACCTGCGCACGGGCCGCTGGCACGAGGCCGCGACCTCGTTCGAAGAGGCGATCCAAAAGAAGGACAGCGCGTCGCACGTCCCCTCCGCCAAGCTGAACCTCGCGCGGGCCTACAAAAAGCTCGGCCGCCAGCGCGACGCGATCCCCATCTTGATGCAGCTCTCCGAGGCCTCGCCCGACAAAGACCTCCTCGACGACGCGACCTTCCTCCTCGCCGAGTGCCTCATCGAGATCCAGGCCTACAACGACGCAAAGTCCACGCTCCGGGCCTTCATTCGCCGCTTCCCCGACAGCCCGCTCATCAACGACGCGCGCATGGCGCTCGCCGACATCTCGCTCAAGCGCTGACGTTTTCAAGAACGTTTGCAAGGTCGGGTTGACGGCGGGGCGCGGGCTGGCCAGGTTCGCGGCGATCTCATGCGGTGCCCCAATTGCCAACAAGACGCCCCCACCGTCGTCCGCGCGTACCGCGCCTATTGCACGGCGTGCGGCGCGCCCCGGCCGATCACCACCGCGCCCGAGGCGGTCAACGTCGCGGGCCGCGCCTCCAAGGTCGGAGGCGGCGTCGCCAAGGTGCTCGGCTTCTCGGTGCTCGGCTTCGGGACGCTGCTCACGATCGTGCTCGCGCTCATCGCGAACCTCGTCGCGCCCGGCTCGCCCGCGCCGTGGGTCGTCGGCGCGCTCGCGTTCGTCCCCACGCTCATCATCGGCCTCATGCTCGTGCTCGGCGGCAAGGAGATCCGCAAGGCGGGCGAAGAGAAGGAGCGCGACACCAAGGAGCACGCGATCTTCGCGCTCGCCGCGCGATCGGGCGGATCGGTGACCGTCGCCGACGTCGCGCGCGCCCTCTCGATCCGCAACGAAGAGGCCGACGATCTGCTGACGACCTTGGCCAAGCAGGCCGACGGCCGCGTCTCGCTCGAGGTGGACGACAGCGGCGAGCTCTTCTTCTTGTTCCCTCATCTCATCGCGGCCACGCGCGTGCGCGTCGGCGCGAGCTCCGATCGCGCGACCAACAAGCCGCGCGTGGCAACGCCTTGGCAAGATCCGCAGGTCATCGACGCGCAGCTCGTCGAAGAGGCCGAGCACGAGGCCGCAGCCGCCGCAGCCGGCGCGCGTCGCTCGCGCTCCTGATCACCGCGCCCCCCATTTCGCGCGGGCAAACGCGATCCCCTCCGCACGAATCCCGCAATTTGTGATAGAGGCTCCGTTTTGGTTTTGTCCGATGTTGACTTTCGTTTTCAATTAGGGCAAAGACCATTGTGTCCCCTTCGTGCAGCGTCCTGCACGGAGCGCCGGGCAAACCCCCTCTCGGAGCTCTCGACATGCACCTTGGTCTTCGCCTCCTTCCCCTCCTCTTCCCCTTCTGCTTGGCCGCGCTCAGCGCCGGCTGCGACAACGGAGGCTCCACGACCTCCTCTTCATCGAGCAGCTCCAGCGGCGGCGCCTGTGGGGTCGACGCGAGCTCGTACGATGGGTCTTCGCTCGACAAGAACGCCGCTGCCGAGATCGCGATCATCACCTCGTTCGAGTCCCTCCTCGGCACCATGGAAGGCGCGGAGGTCGACCTCAGCTCCAAGCCCAAGGCGAGCGAGCTGATGGTCTTTTATCAGGCCGGCTCACCCAGCCTCCAGTCGATCACCACACCTTACTTCGACGGCGTCGTCCAAACCCTCTTTCAAGACTTCGAGGCCTCCGCCGGACAGACGTGGACGCCCTCGGATCCGCCGAGCGCGACCGGCGGCAAATATGGTGAGTTCATCTTCAACGCTGGGGGCCTGCACGTCCTCGAAGGCGTCGAGAAGGGCTTGATGGGCGCCTCGCTCTACGGCCGGGCGGCGTCGCTCGCCAAAGGCACCATCACCGCCGCCACCATCGATCAAATGTTGGCGCTCTACGGCGCGCCCCCGAGCTTCCCCGGCGACAGCGACGCGGCGATCCCGGACACGTTCGCGGCCAAATACGCCGAGCGGAGGAGCCCCAAAGACGCGGCGGATCCGTCAAAGCCGCTCGACGCGAAGGCGCCCGGCCCCTATTTCCGCATCAAAGACGCCTTCATCCGCGCGCAAGGGGCCGTCATCAAGGGCTCTTCGTGCGACGCCGAGCGCGATCAGGCCATCGCGACGATCCTCGATGAGTGGGAGCGCGTCGCGTTCGCGACCGTGATCTTCTACCTCAACGAGGCCTCCGTCGATCTGTCGGGCACCACCGAAGAGGAGGTGTCGAGCGGGCTCCACGGCTTCAGCGAGGCGGCGGGCTTCATCCATGGATTCCGCGGCCTGCCCACGGATCAACGCACCATCACCGACGCGCAGATCGACGCGCTGCTCGCGCTCCTCGGCATGCCGCACGACGGCCCGGGCACGGCCTACAAGCTCGTCACCGACTTCGCCGCCGAGGCGCCCAAGCTCGCCCAAGCCATCGATCAAGTGGCCTCGATTTATGGCTTCTCCGCGGCCGAGGTCGAGTCCTTCAAAGCCGCTCATTGAGATACGAAATCATGCGCCTCCCCCGCCTCAGCGTCACGGTTCGACTCCTCACCTGCGCCGCGCTCGTCGCCGGCTGCGAGCGGATCAGCTTTTATGTGAGCACGACCTCGTCATCGAGCTCCGGCGGCGCGGACGGAGGGCCGCCCATGGAGGCGCGCGACGCCACGCTCGCGGCCGTCGCGGCGTGCGCGGCCGAGCTTCATGACGCCTTCCAAGGCGCCTCGGCGACGCTCATGACGAGCGCGAAGGCCGCTCAAAACGACCCTTCTGCGAACGCCGAGGCGCGCGCGGCCTGGGAAGAGGCGATGGATACCTGGCAAAAGGCCGAGCTGTTCCAGATCGGCCCGACCGCGCCGAGCAGCTCCCCCGGCGGCCTCGACAAGCGCGACGCCATCTACTCATGGCCCCTCGTGAGCCGGTGCCTCGTCGAGCAGGTCATCGTCTCGAAGGCGTATCAAGATCCGGGCTTCGCCAAGACGGCGCTCATCAACACCAAAGGGCTCGCCGCGGCCGAATACCTGCTCTTTTATGAGGGCGCCGACAACGACTGTATGCCGAACGCGGCCATCAACGCGACCGGCGCGTGGGACGCGATCTCCCCAACGGATCTCGCGGCGCGCAAGGCGGCTTATGCAGCCGCGGTGACCGCGGCGGTCGCCGAGGAGGGGGCTTTGGTCGCCGAGGCGTGGAGCCCGAGCAGCGGAGACTTCCAATCCAAGCTCGCGCAGCCCGGCGGCGGAGGCTCGCCGTACGCGGACGGCCAAGCCGCGCTCAACGCGGTGAGCGACGCGCTCTTCTACATCGATGGTCGCGTCAAAGACAAAAAGCTCGCGGTGCCGCTCGGGATCTCGGGCTGCATGCAGGCGACCTGCCTCGATGACGTGGAGTCGCCCTACGCCAAGGTGTCGAAGAGGCACATCCGCAACAACCTCGAAGGGCTCAAGATGATCCTCCTCGGGTGCCACGACCCGAGCGAGATGGGGTTCGACGATCTGCTCGACGCCGTCGGCGCCACCGACCTGACCAAACGCATGAAGGACGCGCTCGCCGCCGCGATCGCCGCGGCGGACGCGCTCCCCGACGACGATTTGGCCGAGGAGATCTCCGACGATCGCGCCAAGGTCGAGGCGCTCTATGCCAGGATTCAAGACCTCACCAACATCCTCAAGGTCGAGATGGTGAGCGTGCTCAACCTGACGCTGCCGATGGGCGGAGACGGCGACAATGACTGACGCGCCCACCCTCCGAGACCGGATCTCCCAAGCGCTCATGCGTCCTCTAGACGCGGCGGCGCTCGCGGTCTTTCGGATGGTGTTCGGCGCGCTCGTCCTCACGAGCGCCGTGCGCTTCCTCGCGTACGGCTGGGTGGATCAGTTCTTCGTCAAACCCACCTTCTTCTTCCACTATTGGGGCCTCGACTGGGTGAGGCCGCTCCCCGGCGCGTGGATGAAGGCCCTCTTCTACGTGATCGCGCTCTCCGCCGCGTGCATCTCGGCGGGGCTCTATTATCGCGTCGCGGCGATCGTGTTCTTCGCCGGCTTCACGTACGTGGGGATGATCGACCTCACGAACTACATCAATCATTATTACTTCATCAGCACGGCCGCGCTGCTCCTCGCGCTCATGCCGCTCGGCCGCGTCTATTCGATCGACGCGTGGCTCGCGAAGCGGCGCGGCGCGCCCGCGGCGACTCCCACGTTGCCCGCCTGGTGCACGCACCTCCTCCGCTTCCAGGTGGGCGCGGTGTACTTCTTCGCGGGGCTCGCCAAGGCCCATTCGGATTGGCTCGTTCACGCGCAGCCGCTCAACATCTGGCTCTCGGCGCGCGCCCACCTCCCCGTCGTGGGCCCGCTCCTCGCCGAGCGCTGGGTGGCTCACGCCATGAGCTGGGCAGGCTTCTTGTTCGACATCTCCATCGTGCTCTTTTTGTCGATGAAGCGGACACGCCTCTTCGCGTACGCGGCGGTCCTCGTCTTCCACGTGGTGACGCGGATCCTGTTCCCGCCGATTGGCATGTTCCCCTTCATCATGATGGCAGGAGCGCTCTTGTTCTTCCCGCCGTCGTGGCCCCGCGACCTCGCGCCGAGGGTCTTTGGCCGTGAGGAGCCCCAGAATTTTGACGCAAAGACGCAAAGACGCAAAGACGCAAAGAGAGTAGGGTGGGCCGCTTTGGCGTTGGGCGGGGGGTTCTGTTTGATGCAAGTGATCCTGCCGCTCCGCACCCACCTCTATGGGGGCAACGTGCTCTGGCACGAGCAGGGTATGCGCTTCTCGTGGCGGGTGATGCTGCGCGAGAAGAACGGGAGCGTCTCGTACCGGATCGAAGATCCGCGCTCGGGGCGCGTCACCCGCGAGAGCCCGCGGAAATATCTCGACGCGCGACAAGAGAGGGAGTTTGCTGCGCAGCCCGACATGATCGTGGAGCTCGCTCAGCACATCGCGGACGACTTCGAATCACGCGAAGGCGTGCGCCCCAAGGTGCGCGCGGACGTCATCGTGTCGCTCAACGGTCGTCCGGGCGAGCGGCTCGTGGATCCCAACGTCGATCTTGCCCGCGTCTCGCGCGGTCCGATGCCCGCGGCGTACATCCTGCCTGCGCCCGTGAGCGACCCTATCCACCTCGAACGCCGACACGCTCGGTGGGCCCAACGTTGATGCGATCGCACATCGTCACGCTCGTCCCTGCGCTCGCCGCGATCCTCTCGTGGAGCGCCGTCGCGCGCGCCGACGAGCCCAAGCCCCCTGCCCCAAAGCCCGCTGACTCGCCCCCTCCCGGCGCAACGCCCGTTGAGCCGCCGCCCGCCGACGCAAAGCCCGGCGACGTAAAGCCCGCCGACGCGAAGCCCGCGGACTCCCCCATTCAGGTGAGCGTCGCCGGGACCCGCCTCAAAGAGACGAGCGGCTCCGCGCACGTGGTGAGCAAAAAGCAGCTCGAACGCGCCCATCAAGACGATCCGCACCAGGTGCTCTTGGGCGTCCCCGGCGTGTACGTGCGCGGCGAAGATGGCTTTGGCCTCCGGCCCAACATCGGTATTCGCGGCGCGGCCTCGGACCGCAGCAAGAAGGTCACGTTGATGGAGGACGGCGTGCTCTTCGCGCCCGCGCCGTACTCCTCGCCCGCCGCGTATTACATGCCGCTCATCGGCCGCATGGATTCGGTGCGCGTCATCAAAGGCCCCTCGGCGGTGAGCTACGGGCCGAGCACGGTGGGCGGCGCCATCGACTTCATCACCGCGATCTACCCGTCGGAGCGAAAGGGCTTCGCGGACCTCGCCTTTGGGCAGTTCCTCTCGCGCAAGGTGCATTTGCGGCAAGCGCTCGTCGACGACAACTACGGCGTCGTCGTCGAGGCGATGCACCTCGCCAACAACGGCTTCAAGGACCTCGACGGCGGCGGGGACACCGGCTTTTCGCGCTACGAGATCATGGCCAAGGGCCGTTACATCATCGACCCCGTAGCCTCGATCAAGCACGAATTCGAGGCCAAGATCGGGTATTCGGGCGAGCGCTCCAACGAGAGCTACGTGGGGCTCACGGACGCCGACTTCCGCGCGACGCCGTATCGCCGCTACCTCGCCACCAAGCTCGACCAGATGACCGTCCACCGGACGCAGTTCCAGATCGGTTACACGCTCACGCCGCACCCCGATCTCCAGATCAAGACCGTCGCGTATCGCCACGACCTCAGCCGTGTTTGGCGGCGCGTCCACGATTTTCGCGGCGCCGCGCTCGCGGACGTGCTCGCCGATCCGACCACCGCCAAGAACGCCATCTTCTATGGCGTGCTGACGGGCGCCATCCCCGCGAGCACGTCGGGCGAGAGCCTGCTCGTAGGCCCCAACGACCGCTCTTTCGTGTCGCAGGGCGTCCAAACGACCATCAGCTTCAAGCCCACCACAGGCCCGCTCAAGCACCGTATCGAATACGGCCTCCGCGTCCATTATGACTCGGTGAAGCGCGACCAGACGCGCGATGGATACCTGATCGAGAACAACGATTTGGTCCGCGACGGCTCGGCCACCACCGTCGAGACCGACAACAACGCGCACACGTGGGCGCTCGCGATGTACGCCATCGACGCGATCACGTGGGGCAGGTTCACGCTCACCGGCGGCGCGCGCGTCGAGTCCATTCAAAGCACCTCCGTCGACAACCTCACCAAGCAGACCGTCACCATCCAACAACAGGTGCTCTTGCCGGGCGCCGGCCTGTTCGTCGAGCTGCCCAAAGATTTTGGGGTGTTCGCGGGCGTTCATCAAGGCTTCTCGCCCGTGCCCCCCGGGCAGTCGTCGAAGGTCTTGCCCGAGAAGAGCTTGAACTACGAGCTCGGCGCGCGCTGGTCGCCCCGGAGGTTCCGCGCCGAGGTCATCGGCTTTTACAACGACTATCGCAACATCACCAACATCTGCGGGTTCTCGTCCGGGTGCATCGGAGAGAACATCGATCAACAGCACGACGGCGGCCGCGCCCGCGTGCTCGGCGTCGAGGTCTACGCCGAGAGCGAGCTCAAGGTCTGGCGAGACCTCGTGATCCCCGGCCGCCTCGCATATACGTTTACGGATGCTCGCTTCACCACCGACTTCAAATCTCCCGACCCCACGTTCGGCGACGTGAAGGCCGGCGACAGGCTGCCTTACGTGCCGCGCCATCAGCTCACGGCGTCGGTCGGCGCCGAGCTGCCGAGGGGCGGGGTCAACGTGGGCGCGACGTACGTCGATCACATGGTCGAGGTGGCGGGCTCGGGCTCGGCGGTGTCGGGCAAAGAGACCGACGCGTACTTCTTGCTCGATGTGTCGATTTACGTAAAGCCGCTCAAGTGGCTCACGATTTACGGCACCGCGAAGAACCTGCTCAACAACCAATACATCGTGGCGCGCATCCCCCAAGGCGCGCGGCCGGGCGCGCCAAGGTGGATGCAAATCGGCGCCAAGGCCGAGTTCTAAACCGCTCTACATGCACGCGCCGTGAACGCACATCTGGCCGGGCGAGCACGGCCCAGGACAAGGCGTGAGCACGCACGTGCCCGTTCCATCACAGGTGTCGGTCACCGGACAATCGGTGTCGGCCACGCAGCCGGGCGCGCACCGGAGCTGGCCGTCCGGGTCCTCGTCCGTACGGCAGTGAGCGCCGGGCGGGCAGCTCATGGTGTCGCACGGCGTGCAGCGGAGGAGGGCTTCGGGGCACGTGGAGGGATCGAGGGCGCAGCGGGTCGCGGCGAGCGCGCGCTTGCAATTGTCGTCGTTGGGCGCGCAGTCCTGCCAGGCGCATTTGCCGCCCGCGCAGAGCGTGTCACACGCCTCCTCGGCAGGGTCGCACACGTGGACGAGCTCCATCATCCCATGATCTTCGTGGGTGAGCTTGTGGCAGTGATACACGTACGAGCCCGTGAATCCGCGGTACTCCGTCAACATGTCGAGCGTCCTGTCGAGGTTGACGAGGTAGGTGTCGCGCCAATGGGCGAACGGGGGCTCGAAGATACGACCCTTGTTGTTCGGGTGGGGCGAGCCCTTGGGCGGCAGCGGGCAGACCAAGAAGGGATTGATGTGGATGTGGAACGGGTGGCCGTCGAAGCCCGAGACGATGCGCCAGTGATCGACCTTGCCCTTTTGGAACACGCGATCATACGTGTATTTGGTGCGATCGGTGACCTCGAACCCCTTGCAGTTGATGTTGTGATCGGGGCACGAGCAGAGGTCGGTCGAGTCGGTGTTGTAGAAGAGCAGCCACAGCGCGGCGAGCTGGTCAATCTCCTCGGGCTTGGTGAGCGCCTGCACCTCTTGGCACCGCGTGAGCCCGTCGACGGAGCCGTTTTGCAGCGTCATGCTCGGCGACTCATTGGCCACTTGGGTGAGGTCGGGCATCTGGGTCTCGGTGGCCGCGCCCGCGTCGCTGGTGACGTTGACGATGGCGACGATATCACCGTTGGAGGCCGCTTGGAGGATGTCCTCGGGCGTCGGGACCTCGGTGATGCCCACCGGATCATCGGTGACGCCGGTCGTGTCTTTTTGGAGGAAGCGGCCCGAGAGCAGGCAGAGCGTCTCTCCCTCGCTGAATTCGCTCCCGTCGAGCAGCGCCTCGACGCGATAGCCGGGCGACATGAAGATGTAATCCGGCGCAAAGGGCCAGTCTTCGGTCGTGGGGGGTTTGGGCAGCGCGAGCCCGTCGCGGCCAATCTGCGTGAGCTTGACAGGGGGCCTCAGCAAATCGAGGTCTTTGCAGTCGGCGTCTTTGCCGTGGAACATCACCAGGAACACCTCGTCGAGGAAGGAGCCGTGGAGGATCCTCCAGCGCTCGATTTGGCCGGGCGCCATGAGCATGCGCGGCCGGCGAATGCCGTTGACGAGGTTGGTCATGGTGGCGGCCGTCGTCGCGAGCTTGCTGAATTCGTTGAACGTGATGTGATCCTCGTCGCACGCTTGCCCGTCGGCGAGCGGCTCATAGTTGAGAGGAGGCGTGGTGAAGACGAGGACGCGCTCTTTGGCCTTCTTGATGCCCGCGATCTCGTCGAGGGCGCCGCGCACGATCCACGCCCCGGTCGCGCCGGACGCGACCTGGATGGCCGTGGAGCCATGGATGTGGGGGTGATACCAGTTGAGGCCCGCGTGGTGCGTCCCGTCCTCGTCGATGTCCCAACGGACCTGCGCGCCTTCGCCCGGATGGACGCGGTGGAGCACGTCGTCGGAGAAGTAACAGTCGTGCGCCCCGCCGTCGGGATCGTTTTGGCACGCGCGGCACGAGAGGCCATTACCCTCCACGCACCCGCCGCCGGTCGCATAATCGGGCCTCACGTGGCTGCCGTGCGCGTGGAGGTTCGTGAGGTTGAAGTCGAAGACGTGGCACATCATGCCTTCGGTGTCTTTGCACTCGCAGGTGCCGCCGTGGTGCTCGTCGGGCACGCAGCTCGATTGCGTGACGGTGTCGGTGCACGTGCAAGCGAGCTCGCCGAGCGCGCGATAATCACTCTTGGTGAAGGCGTTCCTCAGGTTGACGCGGATTTGCCGCTTCTCCCCGGGCGCGGCGGCCTTGGTTTCGAGGGTGGGCGCCGGGTATTGGCCGTTGTACGCGCGCACGCAATGGCGCTGGCCCTCGATTTGAATCTCGGTGGGGGCGAGCGTGAGCTCATAGACCCCGTCGCCGTTCGGCTGGAGGGTGGGAGGGTTCTTGAAGGTCTCTTGGACGCACACCCCATCACCCCCCTTCATGCAGTCCGTGAGCTGGTGCGTCTCTCCGTCACACCCCGCGAGGGTGACCGCGGCGACCCCCACCGTGAGGAGGCCCCACGCACTCTGCGCCTGATGCTTCGCTCGGTTCTTTCGCCTGGGATGGTTGCTCATCCCATGGTTTTACAGAACATCACGCTTCAAAAGGGGACCGAAGGTGCGGCCAGGGCGGGCCGCTATTCGGTCAGGTGCCGTTCGGCGACAGGAACCGCTTGATCTCGCCGATGACGCCGTCGGCCCAGCTGTGGGCCGCGGCGATGCCGGTCCGCGAGAAGCCATAGTGCATGCCGTCCCCGTCCTCGGGATAACGGGAGAGAGGGCGGCTGTCGATGAGATGACACAAAGGGTCTTTGCGCTTCGGCCCGCCCGCCGAGGTGATGCCGTCGCGGATGGCCTGATAGACCTTGTCGCCATATCCCGCGCTCCACTTCTTGACGGAGGGCGGGCCGATCCAGATGCACGCTGTGTCCTTGTGCGAGGCGAACGAGCGGACGAGCTTGTCGACCTTGGCGGTGAGCGCCTCGGGCGTCCCAGGCACGTTGCTGCCGAGCGTCAGAATGACGATCTGCTTTTTATAATGGCCCTCGGGCACGCGGATGAGCTCCTCGAGCGACGGAGCGGCGATCTTGCGTTGGTTGAGCTTGGCGCGGGGCAAGAGCGGTTGTCCGTCACAGCTCCTGAAGAGATATCCGCGCGGCGACACCGTGCCTCGGAGCAGCCACTCGGGCGACGCGCCGCCCAGCGTGTAGCTCGTCAGCTCGGCGCCCGATTGGGTGAGGAGCCACGCGTCCAAGCGATCTCCAAACGCGGTGAGCCCGTGAGAGTCGTAGATGGAGAGGAACCGCACACGGCCGCACGGCTCGGCGGCGCGCGCCTCACCCATCCACGCCGCGAGCGCGACGCCCGCCGCGGCGATCGCGGCGCCCGCGCGATAAAGATGCTTCCGTGTTCGAGAGGAGAAGCTCAGCACGGCGCGATGGTAGACCAAACCGAAAGCCGATCGCCAGAAAGCAGCCATGGGCTCGCGCCGGGCAGCCCTCAAAACCGGCCTCGGACACCGATGGATCCGGGCCCAAACACGAGGTGCGCGCCCGCGCCCGCCGGCGCCTTGGATTGCCTGGCGCTCCTCACGCCGAGGTAGATCCCGCCGCCGAGGATCATCGCGCCTCCCGCGGCGAAGCCGGCGATCTCGGCGATGCGGAAGGGCGTCACGTCGGCCGGCTTCTGCGCGTGGATCATCACCTCCATCGCGGCGCCCACGCCCACGCCCGCGGCGCCCACGACCACGAGCACGATGCCGGGCGCGGCGCTCATCGCGACCTTGGGGGCGAGATCGATGGTGATCTCCTTCGCGTCGCGGCCCGACTCGATCTCGATCGCGCGCTCGAACCGCGCGCCCTCCGCGTTCGTGACGACGACGAGATGCGCGCCCGGATCCACGCGCACCGGGCCGCCGAGCTCGGTCGCGCCGAGGTCCTTGCCGTCGAGCGCGACCTTGGCCGCGACGCCGCCCGAGGTCTTGATCACGATCGACGGGATCCGCGCGCGGAGCGCGACGATCTCGGCCTTGGCCGACGCCTGCGCCTCGCGGTACGCCTGCGGCGCGTCGAGGCCGAGCTTGTCGGAGAGGACCTTCTCGTACGAGCGCTCCGCCGCGAGCAGCCTCCCGAGCTTCACCTCGGCGCGCGCGATGTAGAGGTAGTGCGTCGGCGCGTGGAAGCGATCTTCGGCGCTCTGGAACGACTCGATCGCGCGCACGTATTCGCCCGCTTCGAGCAGCTCGTAGCCGCGCTGCGCGAACACGCGCGCTTCGTCTTTGTGCTTCGCGCTCGGGCCTGCCCATGCCGGCGCCGCCGCGAGCACGAGGGCCGCCCACGTCATCCACGCGGCGCGGAGGGAAGCGCTCCTCATCGCGTCTTTTAATAACCGAAATTGGGCCGCTTTTTACCGGGTTTTCCCTTTGCCGGAGATGGGGCCTGCCCGGGGCTCGATCCCGCGCTGCCGGGCGCGCTCGGATCGGGCGGCGCAGCGCTCGCGGAGGCGGGCGCCGACGGCGCGTCGATCGGCGTGGGCGCCGGCGTGGGCGCGGCGGTCGCGACCACGGGGGACGTGGGCTCCGCGCTCGGCGGAGAGGCCGCTGCGTCGCTCGCGCCGGGCTTGGATCCGCTGCTCTTCACGATGCCCACGATGCCGATCACGAGCGCGATCAAGACGCCGCTGAGCACGGCGATCGCCGCGAACGGCGCGCGGTTCTGCGGAGGTCTCGCGTGCTCGATCGCGATCGCGTGAGGCTGCGGCGCGGGCGCGACGACGGGGACGGGCGCGGGCGCGACGATCGGCGCTGTGACGATCGGCGGCGTGACGATCGGCGCCGCGACGATGATCGGCGCCGCGTGGCCCGGCGCTGCGTCGCCGAACGCGCCCGAAGGAGGCGTGAGCGTGCCCGGCACGAACGCGGAGTGAGGGCCCGTGCCCGACGGCGGCGCCGCGGGCGGCGCGAGATCCTGCGGCGCGGGCGCGGATTTCGCGATCATCGGCGGCAGCGGCTCGGTGACCGTCCCCGCCTGCGCGGGCGGGCGCGCGGTCACGACCTCGCGCTGCGACGCCGCCACGTCTTCGAGCGCTTGGGCCATCTCGACCGCGGTTTGAAAGCGCTTCGTGATGTCGCGCGCGAACGCGCGCTCGAAGAACCGATCGACCTCCTTGGGCAGATCGGGCGCCCACGCGCTCGGCACCGGCGCGGGATCGATGCAGAGCTTGACGACCAAGTCGCCGATCGTGCCCGCCTCGAAGGGCTTTCTGCCCACGAGCGATCGAAACACGATCACCCCGAGCGACCACAGATCCGTGCGGTGATCGACCACGCGCATGCCGCGCGCCTGCTCCGGGCTCAGGTACGCGGGCGACCCGAACACCACGCCGACCTGCGTGAGGTTCTGCGTCGGATCGAGCTCGCCCGTGCGGTATTTGGCCACGCCGAAGTCGAGGATCTTGGCGATCTCGTCGTCGTCGAAGCGCGCGAGGAAGATGTTGCTCGGCTTGAGATCGCGGTGGACGATGCCGCTCTCGTGCGCGCGGCGGATCGCCTTCGCGATCGGGGTCAAGATCGCGGTCATCTCGGCGATCGAGATGCGCCCGACGCGGCGGAGCCTCGCGCCCAAATCCTCGCCTTCGAGCAGCTCCATCGCGATGTACGGCGTGTCGCCGTCGACGCCGTGGTCGAGGATCTGCACCACGTGCGGCGATCGGAGCTGCCCCGCGGCCTTGGCCTCGCGCTCGAAGCGCGCGCGCGACTCGGGCGTGTCGGCCGACGCCTCGATGAATTTGACGGCGACCGGCATGCCGATCTGCTCGTGCCGCGCGGCCCACACCGAGCCCATCCCGCCGCGACCGATGACGCGTTCGAGCCGGAATTTGCCGGCGATCACGGTGCCGGGGGCGAGGTGACTCATGGGGCGACGGGCGGGCTCTTGGGGCCCTCGGAGCCGATCACGATATCACGGCCGGCGCGCGGCCATGAATTCACACCATGCCGCTCTCGCGGAACCACGCCACCGCGCGCGCGATCGTGTCGCGGAGCGGCCTCGACGGCAGGCCCAGCTCGCGCCTCGCCTTGCTCGGATCGAAGTACGCGTAGCGCTGCATGTAGCAAATGGACTTGTACGTGGCGCGCGGCTCCTCGTGGCTCACGTAGTCGGACCAGAGCTCCATCCCGAGCGCGATCGATCGGCCGACGACGTTGGGGATGTGCAGCTTGGGCGCGGGGACGCCGCCCACCTCCGCCGCGAGGGTCACGAGATCGTGAAAGCTCACGTTGTGATCGCCGAGGATGTAGCGCTCGCCCACGCGCCCGCGCGCCTCGGCCGCGACGTGCCCGAGCGCGACGTCGTCGACGTCGATCGCGCAGATGCCGCCCTCGCCCGTGCCCGGCACCTGGCCGCGGAGGATCGTGAGGATGATCTTTCCCGTGGGCGTGGGCGCGATGTCGCCCGGGCCGAACGGGAACGCGGGGTTCACGATGACGATGGGCACCGCCTTCGCGAAGCGCATCGCGATGCGCTCCGAGAGCATCTTGGTGAGGATGTACTCGTTCGCGATGTCGTAGAGGTTGAACTCGACGTCCTCGTTCGCGGGCGTGTCGTCGTGGTGGAGGCCCACCGCCGCGATCGACGACGTGTAGATGACCTTCTCGACGTTCGCGGCCTGCGCGGCGAGCATCGAGGCCGTGGTGCCCTCGATGTTCACGCGGTAGATGAGCCGCGGATCGGGCGTCCACAAGCGATAGACCGCCGCGAGGTGGTAATACGCCGTAGAGCCCGTGAGCGCCCGGCGCATGCTATCGAAGTCGCACACGTCCGCGACCACGCGCTCAACGCCGTCCGCGGGCAGCCCGTCGAGGTTCTTGGTCGGCGCGCCCGGCTCGACGATCGCCCGGACACGGCGGCCGTCCGCCAAGAGTCGCCGCACTACGGCCGAACCGATGAACCCCGTCGCACCGCTCACCGCCGCCAACATGGCAAGACCTTACGCGAATGACCTTGGCCCGAGAAGCGACAAGAGCCTTGACCCCGCTGCCCTTACCGTACTTTCATCCCGCACGATGGTTTCGAAGAGCGCTTCGTCGTTGAAGGTCCTGATCGCTGATGATGAGCCCGCCATGATCGGTCTCGTCGGGCGTCATCTCCGTAGTCTCGGGCTCGACGTGGTCGAGGCGTCCGACGGCGACACCGCGTGGAAGCTCGCGCAGGAGCGCGTGCCGGACCTGGTCCTGCTCGACGTCATGATGCCGGGGATGAGCGGGTGGGAGGTGTGCAAGCGCCTCAAGGGCCCGTCGGCGGACGCTGCGTTCGCGAACACCGGCGTCATCATGCTCACCGGCATCGGCGAGAGCTTGAACGAGATGACCTCGCCGCTCTTCGCCGCGGACGCATGGCTCGACAAGCCGTTCGACTTCAGCGATCTCAGCGAGAAGGTCCTCGCCACGCTCGCGCGCTACGGAAAGGTGATCGGCGCTGCCGCTCCCGCAGCGAAGAAGCCCGC
>CAYTJL010000060.1:17393-41548 GCA_964437785.1 uncultured Polyangiaceae bacterium | reverse complement strand
GAGACAAGGCGAGCATGAGCGGCGACGAGACAAGCGTAACGAGGTTCGGCAAGCACGTGATCCGCTTCGAGCCCCCGGACATCTTCCGCATCGACCTCGTCGGCTCGGTTACGGACGCCGATATGGCGAGGATCGGAGAGGAGTTTCGCCGCGCTGACGGTGACTTTTTCATGGTCATCGACGCCAAAGAGATGGGCGTGTTCTCGGGAGACGCCAAGAAGGCCATCCGGGATATCCCGATGTCCGCGGGGATCGCCGTCTTCGGGGCAGGCGCGGCGACGCGCGTCGTCCTCTCGATTCTCAACAAGGTCTACATGATGGTCAATCGCGGCGCCAACAACCCCGTGGAGTTCTGCGAGACAGAGGCGCAGGCCCGCGCGTGGGTCGACCGCCAGCGCAGCGCGAACAAAAGCGCTTGACTCGCGCCCCGCCCACGTTCCCCGGTCTCACGCAATATCGAGCTTGATCCGTCGCTCCGAGTGGCTCGCCTCGGGCGGCAGCGGCGACGCGTGGTAGCGGCCCGAGAGCTTGGTCCATGCGGCGTTGCCATGCACCCAGGCGCTCACGCCGCGGGCAAAGGCAACCTCCTCCGGGGTCGCGTCCGGTGCGCTCTCGATCACATCCAGCGTACGCGAGAAATGATCGAAATCTTCGTGATAGATGGCGAGCGCGACGTCGAGCGCGTCTTCCAGACCTTCATCGCGCTCGTTGAGCAGCACCGCGATCAAGTTCAGCGGATCGCGGCTGCGCGCCTCCTTCGTGTACGAGTGGATGTCGTTGGTCCATGCGCAGAGGGCGGCGCCGAGCTCCCTGAGTTGGTCGATATGCGGAGCGTCTGGAGGGGATCCGGTCGTGAGCTCGATGATATCGAACACCGCCAACGTGCCGATCGACCAAGGACGAAGCCGTCGATACGCCGCGAGCGACGGAGGCTTCCCGGCCTGCCGGAAGGGAAATTCGAACATGCAGCCGCTGAAATACCGGCCCATGTTCTCGCTGAACCGCCGGAGCCACGCGGGAGCGGCGATCGTCGCGACCCGCTCGCGGAGGTCGAAGAGCGAGGCATAAAAAGCCGGGTCGATTTTCGAAGGGCGTCGTTGCCCGGTATCAAGCATCGAGCGGCAGTCCGCGAACACCTCCGTCATCGTCGCGAGGTCGGCGCTCTCACCGTATTTGTCGTCGAACAGGAACAACCATCCGATGAGCGCAGCGCCAATCTCGATGATCTCGACCGGCATATTTTGGTACGTGTGCGAGGCGCAGCTCCCGCAGCGGATCTGCGCGAAGCGATCCTCCGAGGCGGGCGTCGTCACCAGGCCAAACCGCGAAGCCCACTGTTGCGTGCGAACCTCGATGAGATTCACACTCTCACCGGGCTCGACCGGTTCGTGGCGAATTCCGGCGATGGCCTCTCGAATTCGGTCCCGAATAGTGTGCGTGTCCAAGGGCTGAGGCACCTCCCCGCCCTGCAGCGAGGCACCAAGAACGCGTGCCATATTTGTGGGCTCCTCTGATCCAGGGAGATAAACAATGTTCTCTCTATGAGAGCACCGCGCGACAGCGCATGTCTAGCCGTTACGTTCGCTTTTTTTGTCCGTGAATCTCGTAGCGCTCCCCGCAAGACCCCCTCCCATCCCCCTTGAGGTGACGCGCGGAGGCTGCGATGCTGCGCGCGCCATGGATCACGGGGCAACCTTCGAAGACGTCCGCCGCGCTTGGAAGGCGGGGGACAGTGAGCTCTCCGACCTGGTCGTCGCGCTCGCGACCGCGCCTGCGGAGCGGCCTCCCGCGCCGGGGACACCCCCGCCGCGCGAGGGCGCGCCCACGTACGCGGCGTGGCTCTCCGAGATCAAGAGCCGCTATTTTGCGCGCAAACCCCAAGAGGAGCAGGCGCGCCTCCGCGTCGAAGGGATGAAGGCCCTCGAAGCCGCGGACGTCGAGGTGCCCCTGCCCGATCGCGTGCGCCTCCACGAGATCGTGCTCGGCTTGTGGGCCGATGCGTCGGGCGGCGAGTCGTTCGTCGCGCGCGAGGCGCTCCTCGCGATCCTCGCGCGCGTGCCGCTCGTGTACGGGCCTTGGCGCGCGCTCAAACGCATCTTCAAAGAGGCCGAGGCCAAAGGCGATCTGGAGGTGCTCGGCGTCCTCACCGCGCGCTTCGACGCGGCCTTCGCGACGGGCGCGTCCGCGGTCGGGGACGTGAGTCGCATCACGCTCGGCTACCTCGTCCGCCGCGGGTGGCGCGCGCTGCGCCGCCGCGCCGAGGCGCTCCCCGCGACGTACGCCGACGCGGCGGTCCTCGTGCTCAGCGCCTACGGCGACGAGACGTCGTGGAGCGGCACGTGGGTCGCGAACCACATCCTCTACCACGACACCAAGAAGTACTCGCGCAGGCGCTTCACCTACGGCCGGCGCACGCCCGGCAGCTTCACGCAGCACCGCTACGCGGCGGACCTGTGGCGGCGATCGCCGCGCCCGCTCTTCACGCTGCTCGAGCGCGCGCGATCGGAGCAGGCGCGCGCCTTCGCGACCGCGTCGCTCAAGGCCGATTTCCGCGCGGTGTTGCGCGAGGTGGATCCGGCGTGGGTCGTGCGCCTCATGCGCATCCCGAGCGCCGCCATCCACGAGCTCGTGGTGTGGCTGCTCGGCAACTCACCGTCGTTCGATCAAGCCTCGTTCCGTAAGCTCGGCCTCCACGAGCCCGTGCTCGATCTGCTCGAGTCGCCGTCGAACGAGGCGCGCGCCTACGCCGCCGCGTACGCCCGCGCCCACGCGCGCGACATCGAGCTCGATCGGCTGATCCGGCTCGCCAACAACACGCACCCCGAGGTGCAGAAGCTCGCGCGCGATCTGCTCGCGGATCGCGATCCGCGCAAGGACGTCGGCCTCGACGCGTGGGGCCTGCTCCTCGGCACGCCGATGGGCCACGAGCTCGCGGCGACCGCGCTGCGCAAGCACTTCGGCGCGAAGGAGCTCTCGCCCGCGTGGTTCAAGGAGCGCCTGCTCTCGGACAACGCCAAGGTCTTCGAGCTCGCCTCGGAGCTCTTGCCCAAGGTCCACGCCGTCAAGGACCTCGGCCCGGACTTCTTCCGCGATGTGTGCGACGACGAGCGGCTCACCGGGAACGCCGCGCGCTTCGCGCTCGCCGAGCTGTCGCGCTTCCCCATGGCCGACGTGGGCGTCGAATTCCTCCGACGCGCCTTGCTCCATCCGGTCACGTCCGGCGGCATCCGCGCGTGGATCGCCGAAGATCGCGTGGCCCCGCGCGACCTCGGCGCGGGCTACTGGAAGGCGCTCGGCTACGAGCCCTCGTGGAAGACCGATCCGTGGATCAACGCGCTCCTCGCGAGCGGGAGGTCGTGGGCCAAGTCGCTCGCGTGGAATAGCTCGCTCTCGGATCTCGCGCTCTCGCTGCTCCGCGACGTGCGCAAGTTCTCCCCCGACGAGCTCGGCTTCGAGTGGCTCATGCAGCTCGCCGCGCGCACCGAGGAGAGCTACCGATCGTTCGCCGTCGACTACATCGCAAAAGCCTTCGTCCCCGCGGATTTTGCGCCCAAAGAGGAGGCGCCCGCGGCGGCCAAGGCCGCGCCCAAGGCGGCTGATCTCGGCGGCAAATCGTTCCTCTTCACGGGCAAGCTCGCGACCATGCAGCGCGGCGACGCGCAGAAGAAGGTGACCGGCGCGAACGGCAAGAACGCGTCGTCCGTCAACGCGAAGCTCGACTACCTGGTGATCGGCGACGAGGGCTCGCCGCTCTACGGCGCGGGGAAAAAAGGCTCGAAGCAGGTCGACGCCGAGAAGCTCGTCGCGCAGGGCGCGCCCATCAAGATCATCTCCGAGACCGCGTTCCTCCAGATGCTCGCGGGCGAAGAGCGGACGTTCTCCGCGGGCTCGATCGAGCGCGGGTGCGAGCGGCTCTGGTCGCTCCTGACCGAGCCGGGCGCCGAGGATCTGCCGCTCCGCAAGCTGGCGCTCCAGTACATGCGCCGCCATCACCCCGACATCTGCCTCGCCGAGACGGACAGGCCCGTCGATCCCGGCGCCGAGATCCCCGCGTCGTTCCTCACGTTCGAGCGCATGAGACCGCTGTTCTTCGAGGCCCGCGCGACGCTCCGCGCCTTCGCGCTCGACGTCGCGCGGTGGGAGCTTTCGCGGTGGAGCCCCAAGCTCGATGCGCTGCTCGATCTGTGCGAAGGGCCGCACGCCGACGTGCGCGCGTTCGTCGAGAAGGCGCTCTTCGCGGGCGCCGAAAAAGAGCACGATCGCTACCGCATCCCGCGCGCGTCGCTCACCGCCGACGGCGTGTACTTGTTCTGCGAGTCGCAGAACGAGGCCGCGCGCCGGCTCGGCATGAAGCTCCTCACCGCGCACGCGCACCTCGCCGCGCCGGCGGAGCTGTTCCGCCTCTCCGAGAGCCCGGACCGGCAAATCGTGGCGATGGTGATCAAGACCTTGTGGTCGCTCTACCGCGACAAACACATGACGCGCGGGTGGAAGCCCGCGCCGGGGGCCGTGGTGACCGTCGGCAAAAAGGGCGAAAAAGCGGCCGAGATCAAGCCTGTCGAGGCGCCCCCCGCGCGCCCTTCGGGCAGGCCCGCCTCCGACCAGGCGCTCTACGACTTCCTCCGCCGCGCGCTCTTCACCATCCCGCCGGGCCGCATGGCCGCGGCCGCCGCGGCGAGCGCGGCGCCTGCGACGAGCAGCGGCGCGGCGAGCAAGCCGGGCAAGCGCGTCCGGCCGCTGCCCACGCGCCGGTCGAAGATCATGATCATCGAGTCGATGCGCGATCTCGCGATCGAGGACGCGGCCTTCGCGGGCGTCGTCGGGCCGCTCTTCGACGAGCTGCTCGCGTCGAGCGGCGCGAGCGAGCGCGCCGCGTGCCTCGTCGCCAAGACCCGCATCCACAAGGCGCGCCGCGCGGACTGAGCAGCGAGGAGCCACGACCATGGCCGAGATCACCGACAAGAGCCTCCCGTTCCGCGGAGTCCCCCGCGCCGCGATCGCCCACGGCGACGTGATCGTGTTCGTCACGACGCACGAAGAGGGGCGCCCCACCGCCATCTATTCGCTCGACGTCGACAAGGGCGAGCTCGCCGAGGCCGCGCTCGGTTCGCGTGGCGGAGCGGTCTCCATCGCCGCGGACGATCGCGCGATCTACGTCGGCTGCGAAGATCGAACGGTCGTCACGCGGCCGCTCGCCGGCGGCAAGATCGCGCCGCTCGGCGGCGATCTCGGCGCGGTGGCCTCGGCGATCGCGCTCGTCGCGGGCGATCGCATCGCCGTCGTCGCGGGCGCCGAGGTGCTCGTGATGAGCCGGAAATCCGGCGCGATCGAGCAGCGCCTGCCGCTCGGGGACGCCGGCACCGCGATCGCGACGGACGCGTCCGGCGCTTGGATCGCCGCGGGCAGCGCGAACGGCGAGCTCACCGTGTTCGAGACGGCCGACAAAACCAAAGGGACCTTCGCGCGGGGGTCGAGCAAGAAGATCCACGAAGGGCAGATCTCTGCGCTGATCTTCGATCCCGACGAGCCGCGCGTCTATTCGGCCGGCGCCGACAACCGCGTGCTCTCGACGCACGTGCGCGGCGAGCTCGAGCCCGAGGACAGGACCGGCGGAGCCGCGCTCGACGGGATGGTGCGCGCCTTCGCGATCGGCGTCGAGGACAAGCTCTACACGACCGGCGCGGACGGCGCGCTCCGCACGTGGTCACGGTCGAGCAAGCGCAAGCCCGCGACCACGAAAGAGGCGCAGGGGAACGCGCTCGTGCGCGTCGCGTACAAGGGCCGACCGCACGTCGCGATCCTCTGCGAGGACCGGACGATCCGGCTCATGATCCACGACGCGGGCGGCAAGATCGGCGAGCGATCGTTCATCTTCCGCGACGCGTACGCGCTCGCCAAGGCCGAGCTCGGGCAGCGCGAGCCCTCGCGCCGCGAGGCCGCGCTCGAGGCGCTCGCGGGGTACGACGACGCGCGCGCCATCGAGATCATCGCGGCGCAGGCGTCCGAAGATCCGGATCACGCGCTCAAGGTGAAGAGCGTCAAGCTCCTCGGCGCGACCAAGAACCCGCGCGTCCGAAGGCCGCTCGAAGACCTGCTCAACGCGCCCGAAGAGCAGGTGCGCCTCGCGGCGCTCGCGGGCCTCCGCGCGTTCGACGGCGAGCGCGCGCTCGGCCCGCTCGATCTCGCGCTCGGCAAGTGGAAGCGCGACCTCGGCGTCGCCGCGGTCACGGCGCTCGCGTCGCTCGCGCGGAGCGACGATCTCGCCATGGCGAGGCTGATTCAAGCGCTCGACGACGATCCCGCCGAGGTGCGCGCCGAGGCGCTCACCGCGCTCGAGCAGATCGTCGACGAAAAGGCGGGCAAAGCGTCTCCCGAAGCTTCGCTCACCGCGCTCGCCGCGCGCCGCGCCGACATTCGAAGGCTCGCGCTGGTGCGCGCGCACCGGCGCGGTCTCAGCGGCGAGCCCTCCATCGCGGCGGCGCTTCGCAGGCACGGCGGCGACACGGACGCCGACGTTCGCCGCGCGGCGCTGCTCGTCTCGATCGCGGCGCGCCCTGCGCTCGCCGACGCGCTCCGGGGCAAAGACAAAGACATCGCGCGCCAGCTCGACGAGCTCGACGGCAAAGATCGCGACAAGACCGAGAGCAAAGACGAGGCGCCCGCGGCGGCCGCGCCGAAGCGCCCGAAGAAGACCAAAGAGCCCAAAGAGAAAGACGCGCCGCCGCCGCCCATGAGCGCGGGGCGCGCGTTGACACCGCTCTCCGAAGAGGATCTGCGACCGTTGTTCGAGGCGATGGCGAGCCGCGCGCTCGACACCTGCCTCGCCGGCGCGCGGGCGCTCGCGTCGCTCCACGATCAGCGCGCGTTCGGGACGCTCCTCCAGCTCACGGGCGATCGCCAAAACAGCGCGCGCGTCGACGCCGCGCGGGCGCTCGCCGAGCTCGGCGATCCGCGCGCCGCGGACAGGCTCCGCCAAATGCTCCGCGATAGCGCGCCCGAGGTGCGCGACGCCGCGTTCTCGTCGCTCGTCAGGCTCGAAGAGCTCTCGCCGCTCCGCGCGGCCGAGGCCGGCTTGCTCGTGCCCGCGGACGATGTCCGCGCCCGCGCGCTCTCCGTCGTGATCGCGGAGCTCAAAAAGGACAAGGGCTCGGCGCCCGCGCTCGCGCTCCTCGAACGGGCGCTCAACGACGGCGGCAAGAGCGTGCGCTCGGAGGCGTTCAAGGCCGCGCTCACGCTCGACGTGGGCGGCGGCGCCGCCGGCACCATTCGCTTCGCGCTGCGGAGCATCCACGCCGACATCCGCAAGGAGGCGCTCGGCGAGGTCGTCACGAGGAGCCAAGAGGCGTGGGCGCCCGCGCTCTTCTACGAAATCTTCGGCGATCCCGACGCCTCCGTGCGCGCCGAAGCGTTCGACGCCGCGAACAAGCGGAGCAAGGGCAAGGCGCTCGAGCCGCTCGCCGCCGCGCTCGCGTGTAAGCACGCGGACCTCCGCAGGCGCGCGGTGGAGGCGCTCTCCAAGCGCAGGTTCGACGGCGCCCGCGAGCTGCTCGTCCGCGCGTGCGGCGACGAGGACGCCGCGGTGCGCATCGGCGCCGCGCTCGCGCTCGACATCGAGGAGGCGTCGCAGGCGCTCGACAGCCAGTTCGCCGACGTTCGCTCGATCGCCGCGCTCGCGCGCGCGGCGGTGGGGGACCCCAAGGCGCTCGCGCCGCTGCTCTCGCTCATCACCGAAAAGGAGCCCGATCGCGAAGGCGAACGCGCGGGGTGGGTCGAGCGCACCGTGCGCGCGCTCGCGGGGCTCGCCGAGCTCGGCGAGGCGCGCGCGGACGTGGCCGCGGCGGTGGCCGCGCTGATCAACCACAAAGACAAGTCGATCCGCGACATGGCGTCACGCGCGCTCGCGTGGGTGACGCCGCTCGGGAGCGGGGGCGACGTCATCGCGCCGCTGCGCTCCGCGCTCGCGCACAGCGACGCGGACGTCAAGCGCGAGGCCGCGCTCGGGCTCGCCGTGATCGGCTTGCCGGATGGGCTGCCCGTGCTCAAAGGGCTCTCGGGATCGGACGAGGCCACGGCGCTCCGCGCGCTCGGGGCGTCGCTCGCGCTCGGCGACGCGGCGCGCGACATCTTCACCGCGTTCTTGGATCACAACGCGGAGCGGGTTCGCTCCCGCGCGCTCCTGCTCACCATGCTCGTCGAGGCGGGTGAGCGGGACGGCGTCCCGGATCGTTGCCTCGCCGCGCTCGCGTCGGTCAACCAGCGGGTCCGGCTCGTGGCCGCGCGCGCGCTCGAAGCGTTCGGCGACGAGCGCGCATTTTCCTCGTTCGTGACCGAGCTCGTGAACGATCGCGGCGAGGGGCGCGCCGCGTTCACGGTGCCCGAGGCCACGGCGAACGCGATCGCGTGCGCGCTCGCGCACGGCGGGCCTAAGCTCAAGCTGCGCACGATCGCGGTGATTTCGGCGCTCGACGACGAGAAGCAGGAGCGCTTCGACAAGGCGTGGGCGGTCTACGCCCTTCGCTTCGAGAGAGAGATCGCCGAGGCGAGCGCGCGCCGCGATCCCGCGCCGCTCGCGTACACGCACGACGATCTCCAGCGCGTGGTGCTCGGCGCGTACGCGGGTCTCTCGCGCGCGACGGGCGGCGCGCTCGAGGTGCGCGTGCAGAAGACCGCCGTGGCGAGGCTCACGGCGATGGCGCGCGACGACAAGCCGAGCGGGACGCTCCGCGGCGCGGTGAAGCCCGTGCTCTTCCTCGCGCTCGGGGATCCCAACAAAGAGGTGCGGCGGCTCGCGTTCGACAGCTTGCTCGCGCTCGGCGTCGACGCGGCCGAGATCGGCGCGGAGGCGCTCGCCGTCGGCCACCGCGACATCGGCGCGCTCGGGCTCGATCTGCTGGGCAAGGCGGGCGCCGGCAAGGCCCGCGCGGAGCTCTTCGAGGACGTGCTCGTTCGCCGCACCGACGGGCTCGAAGAAGAGGCGGGCAAGCTGCTCGCCGCGGACGTCGGCTGGGTCAAGGTCCACGCGCTCGCGATCGGCGCGGCGTCGCAGCCCGCGCGCGAGCGCGCGCTCACCGGCCTCGCCGAGCTGTACCCGACGAGCGACGAGGCCAAAGCGGCGCTCGCCGGCGCGCTCGGGTCTCGGCACAAGAACGTGCGCGATCGCGCGGCGGTGCTCCTCGCCGAGCACAAAGACGCGAAGGCGTTCGACGCGCTCGCGGCGATGTTGCGCACCGACGCGCAGGCGCAGGCGATCGACGCGCTGGTGCGGCTCGGCGACGCGCGCGCGCCCTCCGTGCTGCTCGATCGCGTCGCGGACGATCCCGCGGGGGACGCGATGGTGAGCAAGCTCTTCAACGCGGCCGGCGCGTTCCGTTCACTCGCGGTCGCCGATCGGCTCCTCGCCCAGCTCGCGGTCAAGAAGTACAAAAACGCGGCGTTTGACGCGCTCCTCATGGTGTCGGGCTACGACCAGCCCATCGACGATCCCAACGACGAGCGGCCCGAGGCGCCCAAGGCGCGCGACGAGCATCCGCGCCGCGACGATCTTCTCGCGCGCATGGTGGACGCGGCGTACCGCGCGGGCGATGCCGATCTGCTCGGCCGGATGCTCCCGCGCGCGCGGTGGGCCAAGGGCAACGAGCTCAACGTCGCGCTCGCGCCGCTCGCCACGTCGTCCAAGGACGATCTGCGCGACGCCGCGGTCGAGGCGCTCGGGTTCAGGCTCCAAAAGCGCGGCGGATCCGAGGCTCCGCTCGTGGCGGCGCTCGGCGCGCGATCGCCGACCACGCAGTTCCTCGCGGCCGAGGGGCTCGCGCTCGCGGGGCGCGCGGAGGGTATCCGCGTGTTGCTCACCGCGGTCGATCTCGCCGCGGATCTCGGTGAACGAAGGCGCGCCGTGCGCGCGCTCGGGGTGCTCGCGGACGCGCGCGCGCTCGATCTCTTGCTCAAGCTCGCGGGCGAGGACGGCCACGCGCTGCAAGAGAACGCGGCGGAGGCCATCGGCCGGATGAAGGAAACACCGAGGGCCGACGCGATCGAGAAGCTCCTCACGCGGCTCGCGGCGGGCTCCGGCGGCGTCGCGGTGAGCGCGCTCATCGGGCTGCGATGGTTCGGGACGCGCGCGGCGTGGGCCGCGATCCGGGGTCGCATCAACGACGAGGCGTACCCGATCCGTCTCAAGGTGGCCGAGCTCCTCGGCTTCGACCAAGACGCGGCGAGCCGCGCGGCGCTCGTGGATCTGCTCGCGACCGAGGTCACCTCGGCGGTGGCGATGCGCGCGGCCGAGAGCCTTCGGAGGCTCGACGGCCCGACCTCGATCGAGCCGGAGTACGTGCTCGTCACGGCGCGCGTCTCGGGCCTCGGCGCGCGCACCATCGAGCGCCTTGCAGCGGAGGGTGATCCGGGGCGGGTGCTCGATCTCTTCCCCACGATCCAGCCGCACAATCAGGCCTACACGAAGGCGCTCACGACCGCGCTCATCGGGCGCGAACCTCCGCCGCTCGCGGAGGCCGCGGCGCGGCTCGACAGCGTTCATCACGCGATCGCCGAGGCGGCCGCGCGGATCTTGGCGCGCGCAGGCGGCGCCGCGTCGTCGCATCGCGCCAAGCTCTCCGCGGCGCTCGACAAAGCGTTCGACGACTGGTCCGCGCTTCGTCGCGAGTCCGATCGCAGGAGCGGCGTCGATCTCGGCGGGCCGACCGGGCGGCTCGTTCGCTTGATCGAGGCCGCGGGGAGGCTCGGGACCGGCGCCGCGCGCGTCATCGCGGCGTCCTCGCTCGGAGGAGACGACGCGATCGCAGCCCCGATCCGCGTATCCGCGCTGCGCGCGCTGGCGCTCGGCTTCGCGGGCGACGCGGGGCTCGACGCGCTCGCGGGCCGGGTGCGCGGCGACAACGCGCGCGAGCGATCGATCGCCGCGTCGGCGTTGCGCGCGCTCTCCAAGGAGCGCGCCGCGGCTGTGGCAGCCGGCGTGCTCGACGATCCCATCACGCTCGCCGCGCTCCTCGGATCGGGCGCGGCGCCGATCGACGCGATGCGGAGCGCGGCCGGCAACGTGCACGTGCAAGGCTCGATTTTCCGCTATTTGGTCGCCGCGCGTGACACCGCGTCGCTCCGCGCCGCCGTCGCCGACAAGAAGCTCGGCGAGCCTGCGCGGCTCGGCGCGATCGAGGCGCTCGCGTCGATCGCCGACGACGCCGCGTTCGAAGCGCTGCGCGCGGTCGGCACGGACGAGGGCGAAGACGAGGAGGTCCGCAAAGCAGCGTGGCGCGCGCTGCGCCGAGGCAAGAGGTACGGCAAGCGACTGAGCGCGCCGAAAGAGGTGACCCCGTGAGCGGCGACGAGAAACAGACCGAAGCGACCGCGGGCGCTGCGCCCACACCCCCGCGCACGCCGATCACGCTCCGGTACGCGGGCGCGAGCCAGGTCACGAGCGACGGCGCGGGCTCGGTGCTCGCGCTGTTCGGGAACGCCGCGCGCAAGGGCGTCAAGGGCGGCGGCGTGATCAAGGGTCCGCTCGCGGTGCGCGAGGCGCTCTCGGCGCTCTACGAGGTGGTCGAGAGCGATCACCGCTACAAGCCCAAGGACAAGACCGCGTACCTCGCGTATCGGCGGCTCAAGGCGCAGACGAGCACGCTCGCGCTGTGGGAGGCGCAGCGGGCCTACGTCGATTGGCTCTCGCGCAACGACCCGCTCGCGTTCGCGGTGCTCGATCCCATCGTGTCGGTGCACCCGGACGAGCTCGCGTTCGAGGTCTTCAGCAAAGACGAGGGCGGCTACGCCAAGCTCGGCGTGAGCTGGTCCGCGATCGAGGGCGACGCCTCCGCGCGCGTGCATGGCACCACCAACGTCGACTACTCGGCGGCGCTCTTCGCGGGTGTCTCGCGCATGCGGAGCTACCGCGCGACCACCATCGCCATCGGCTCCGACGCCGTCAGCGTGGGGACGGCGGGCGCCGCCGAGGTGATCGAGAAGAAGGTGACCATCCCCGACGCGTGGATCCGCGGCCTCTTGCAGGTGCAGTCCGCGGGCGCGCTCCCGCGGCGCGTGGTGAAGATCGCGCCGATCGATCTCTACAACGTGCTCCGTTATCTGCGGCTGCACGCCGATCGCAAAAAAGGCGGCCGCGGGCTTCGCTTCGAGCTGGTCCCGGGCGAGCGACCGCGCATCGTGCTCGAGCCCTGGGAAGAGGTGATCGCGACGACGGGCAGCGTCTACACGGGCCGTGCGCCCGAGGTCGTGCGCGTGTGGGGCCGGCGGCGCTTGATGCTCCTGCGCAGGCTGCTCCCCATCGCGACCGAGGTCGAGATTCACCTGCTCGGATCGGGCCTTCCGAGCTTCTACGTGGTGCGCGCGGGGGCCATCACCTTCACGCTCGGCATCTCGGGCTTCACGTCGGCCAACTGGGCGGCGAGCGCGGCCTTCGATCTGCTCTTGCCGCGCGGGAGCGAGGCCGGCGAGAAGGCGCTCGCCAAGGTGACCGAGGTGCTCGGCAAGCGCTTCGTCGGCAAGGCGAGCGAGGTCGCCGCCGAGACCAAGCTCGCTCCGGCCGAGGTGCTCGAAGCCCTTCAAATGGGCTGTCTCCGCGGCGCGTTCACGTACGACGTCGCGGCCGAGGCGTATCGCTTCCGCCCGCTCACCGACGAGCCGCTCGACGCGTCACGCTACGCGTACCGCAACGATCGCGATCGGCGCGCGCACGACATGATCGCGCACGGCGCGGTGGCGATCGAAAAAGAGAACCGCATTTGGGGGGAGGGGACCGAGCTCGTCGGCAAGGTCGCGGTCGCCGCCGAGAAGCGCGAGTACCGGCCCGAGCTGCTCCTCGACGCGAGCGACGGGCGCGTGCGCAAGGCCGTCTGCACGTGCGCTTTCTTCCGCAAGCACGACATCAAAGAGGGGCCATGTGAGCACCTCATCGCGCTCCGTCTCTTCGCGGCGCACGAGGAGCAGCGGAGGCGCGGCGCGGCGCCCGACACCGTCACCATCGAGACGCGCACGTACACGCGGCGGCGCGGCAAGGCCGAGGACGTCTATCAAATCGCGCTCGACGAGCGGAGGCTCAAGCTGCGCTTCGGGCCTCGCGGATCGACGATGCGCGTCCAGAGCTTGGTCTTCGGATCTCTCGACGAAGCGCGGCGCGACTACATGACCCGCGTCTCCGACCTCGAGCGGCGTGGTTACCTCGACGCCACCTCGGGCTCTTGATTTCACGAGGCTCGCATGACGACCCAGAGTGATCTTCAACGACTCGTCACCCTCTGGCGCGCGGTCCGCGACGCGGGCGGTGTCGCGGCGTACGTGCAGGCCGAGCTTCGAACGCGCGGCTTCTTGGTGGAGCGCAAGCCCGCGCAGTCGATGAGCAAAGACGAGCTCTCGGCCTACAAAAAGCGCCTCAAAGAGGAGGCCGCCGAGCGCCGCAAGATCAAGCGTGAGGCGTGGCTCGCCTACCGCGCGACGCACGTGGTGCACCTCGGCGAGGGCGTCTACTTCAACGACGACGCCGACGTCGACAAGTGGGATCACCCGAAGGCCGAGGAGCGCGCGGCCGAGAACGATCTGCCCGCGATCGACTCGCCGAACAAGCTCGCCGAGCTCTTGGGCGTCACGTTGCCCGAGCTGCGTTGGCTGGCGTTCCACCGCGACGTCGCCGAGAAGGTCCACTACACCCGCTTCACCATCCCGAAGCGCGACGGGCGCGAGCGGCCCATCTGGGCGCCGATGCCCAAGCTCAAGGCCGCGCAGCGCTGGATCTTGCGCAACATCGTCGAGCGTTTGCCCGTGAGCGGATCGAGCCACGGCTTCCTCGCCGATCGATCGATCGCGACCAACGCGGCGGCGCACACCGGCGCGAAGGTGGTGCTCAAGGTCGATCTCAAGGACTTCTTCCCGACGGTCACGATGCGTCGGGCCAAGGGCATGTTTCGCAAGGCGGGGTACCGCGATCCCATCGCGACCTTGCTCGCGCTCCTCTGCACCGAGGCGCCGCGTGAGATCGTCGAGCAGGACGGCAAGAAGTACTTCGTCGCGCTCGGTCCGCGGTGTTTGCCGCAGGGCGCGCCGACGAGCCCCGCCATCACCAACACCATTTGCCAGCGCTTGGATCGGCGCCTTCGCGGGCTCGCGACCAAGCTCGGCTGGCGGTACACGCGCTACGCCGACGATCTGACGTTCAGCTTGCCCGAAGGGCACAAGGGCGCGCCCAAGCTCGGGCTGCTCTTGGGCTCGGTCGGGCGCATCGCGGTGGACGAGGGCTTCCAGGTGAGGCCGGACAAGACGCGCGTGGCGCGGAGCGGCGGTCGCCAGCGGGTGACGGGGCTCGTGGTCAACGGCGCGGGCGCGCCGCGCGTGCCGCGCGTCCTCAAGCGGCAGATCCGGGCTGCGATCCACAACCTCAGCCACGGCAAGCCGCTCAAAGAGGGCGACACCCTCGCGCGAATCGCCGGCTATGCGGCGTACATTTTCATGACGGACCCCGCGCTCGGCGGGAAGCTCCTGAAGCAGCTCTCCGCTGTGGATCAAGCAGCGAAGCCCGCATAATTACTCAACAGGCCGGGGCGGCACGTCCCTGCCCACCGCGTGGTCGAGCTTGGACTTGGCGACCAGCAACCCCACGCGTGCGTCGAGCCTGCGGAGCCTCGCGCGCGTGACCTCGGTCTCGGCGTCGACCAGCTCGACGCTCGTAGATTTCCCATTGCGGAACAGCTCGCGCCGGACGCGCAGGCTCTCCTCCGCGGCGGCGAGCCCGCGCTCGGCGGCCTCGATGGTGGGCGCGGCCTTCAACATGTCGGCGTACGCGGACGCCACTTCGAGGCGCAGCCCGTCGCGGAGGATGGCCTTTTGCTCGGCGACGGTCGCGGTGCGCGCCTTGGCCTCGGACACGGCGCCCAGCGTGGAGAACGTGTCGTTGATGGACCACGAGAGGCGCAGGCTCGCGTCCCACGTAAAGTCGAACCGGTTGGCCTGCGGGACGAACCTCGGGTTGGGGTTCGCGTAGGTGGCGTTGGCGATCGCGTCGAGCCTCGGCAAATAGCCTGCGCGTGCGATGTTCTCGGCGGCCTTGAGCGAGAGCACCGTCTCGTCGAGCGCGCGGATTTCGAGGCGCCGCTTGAGCGCTTCGTCTTGAAGGGTTTGGAGCGACTCGGCCGGCGGCGTCGCGCTGTCGTGCATCACGTCGGAGCCGATCTCGATCGATTTGTCCGCGGGGATCCCGGTCACGATGCGGAGCTGCTCGGTCGCGATCGAGAAGAACGCGGTGGCCTCGGCTTCGAGCTGCTGTGCCGCCGCGACCTGCGCTTCGAGACGGAGCACGTCGCCCTTGGCCACGAGCCCGACCGCGAACGCCTTCTGCGCGTCGGCGACGTGCGCCTTGGCCTGCTCGACCGCCTCTTTGGCGACGATCACCTGGCCCTTGGCCTTGACCCAGTTGTAATACGTGACCTTCGCGTCGTTCGCGACGAGCAGCGTCTCGGCCTCGACCTCGAGCCGCTTGCCCTTCTCGGCGTGGTGGGCGGAGGCGTAGCCCTGCGAGATGCGCAGGACGTAGTCCGACACGGGTACGAGCAACGTCGCCACGAACGAATACGAGTTGAGCAACACCGGGAAGCTGAACGCGGCGGCCCCGACGGGCGTGCCTTTGCTGTCGACGACGGCGCCGTTGACGACCTGAAGCGGGCCTTCGTTGGCTGCGCCGACCAACGCGCCGCCGAGAGAGCCTTGTTTGATCTCGGAGAGGCGCGTGTACGTCGCGGTCAGCGTGAGCCGCGGGAAGTAGCCCACGAACGCTTGATCGACCTTCGCCGCGGCGGCCTTGAGCTCGGCTTGTTTGGCGCGCACCGACGCTTTGCTCTTGACCGCGGCTTTGCCCGCGTCTTCGGGGGTGAGCCCGCCGGGCTTCGGCGCGAGGCCCGCGGCGAGGAGATCCGGCGTGGCCTTCACCTCCACCGCGGGCTGCGCCGGCTTGGGCGGCGCTTGCGGTGCGGCCGGAGCAGGAGGAGGAGCCGGTTGCGCGAGCGCCTGCCCCACGGGGATGAGCGTGGCAAACGCGGCGAACGAGAGGGGAATCACGGAGGGCAGGGGAGCTCGACGTTTCATATTGACCCGCCGGTCACTTATGGGGATGGCGTTCCCCCCGTCAAGCGCGAAGAACCACTGGTCGAGGCGGATGGGAGAGTGACCGGCCGGTCGGGCGACGCTATAGGGCGGGGACCTTGCTCGCTCCGCTCTCGGTTCGCCTCGCGCCCTCGCGCTTCTTGGATCCCATCGTGGTGCTGCTCGTGGCCATGGCGATCGCGCTCTTCTTTGCGCACCGGGGGCAGCGCGCCGAGACGGCTTCGGCGCGAAGGGGTCGCGTCGGGACGTGGGTGGTGCTGGCGCTCTTTTGGGTTGTGTCGACGCCTACGTTTGCGGACCGTCTGGTGCACGCCATCGAAGTGCGCCCGACCGATGTGGCGGCGGCGATCGCGGGGGTTCCGTCCGAGAAGGTGGCGCTCGTGGTGCTCGCCGGTGGGCTTCGAACGGCGCACCCCGGAGCGCCGCCGCGCGAGCGTTTGGATGTCTCCACGGACGCTCGGGTCCGCGGGGCAGCCCGCATCTTCGCGCAGCATCCGATTGGGCTCGTGGTGCTCTCGGGAGGTCCGGCGATCGAAGCCGAGGGCATGCGCGACCTCATCACGTCGCTTGGTGTGCCGAGCGAGCGGATCGTGCTGGAGCCGGCCTCTAAGAATACCCGAGAAAATGCGGCTTTTACGGCCCCCATCCTGCGCGCGCGCGGCGTCGAGCGCGTGCTCCTCGCGACGAGCGCCACGCATCTTTACCGCGCGCGCAAGGACTTCGAGCGCGCGGGTATCGCGACCATCCCCGCGCCGGTGGACGTGATTGGTCTGCCGCCCTGGGGAGTCGACGCGTTGCTCCCCTCGTCGTGGGCGCTGGGAAAGTCGCACCGCGCCCTACACGAAGTGTTCGGATGGCTCAAACCCTGAGGCCAATCGAAGGGGGCTCAACCGTCAACTTCCATTGAGCCGCTGGGCTCCTGCCTGACAGGCTTGTCATGGTGGCACAGGCGGGCGCATCGGGGGAAAATGCGAGCGTTAGGAAAAATTAAGCACCGTTTCGAATAAAAGAGGGGCACCATGGCCACAAAGGGGTGGTCCCGAACGACAGGTCGTTCCCAAACTTTGAATCAAACGTTGGCATCGAATCTGCAAAGTCGGCAACGCGGAGGGCTTATGGATCGAACGTTCGCGAGGCGGTTGCTCATTTCGTCATTGGTCGCGGCAGGAGTCGCTGCCACGGCTTCAGCGTGCTCGAATCCGGATGTCGTGCTCCCGCCGAGCGACGAGATCCACGTGGCGGCCAAAGCGCCGCCCGCCATTCAAGGCGGCACGATGTTGGTTACCAAGGCGGGCATGGCCGTCGCGGCCGATCCCGACCGCGACATGATCTGGCTCGCCAATCTGGACACCGGCAAGCTCGTCGGCCAGATCGAGCTCGAGGACGGTGACCACCCCGGTCGCGCCGTCGAGAGCCTTGGCGGCAAAGTTCACATGGTCCTGAACGGCGCGGGTGACGTGGTCACCATCGACCCCGCCGCCGGCAAGATTGTGAGCCGGTCTCACGTCTGCACCTCGCCGCGCGGCATCGCGTACGAGGCCGCGAACGACCGGCTGCACGTGGCCTGTGTGGGCGGCGAGGTCGTCTCGCTGAACCCCACGAGCGGCGAGGCGGTTCGGAAGCTCCGCGTGGGCTCCGATCTGCGCGACGTCGTGGTCCGCGGCAGCGATCTCGTGGTGTCGACCTTCAAGAGCGCCAAGTTCTTCGTGATCGGCGCGAACGGCGAGATCAAGAACCCCGACAAGCCCGTCGCGTTGCCCGAGTCCGGCTCGAAGGGCGGCTTCAACGAGTTCGATGAGTCGATCCCCAGCGATCGCGTCTTCAGCCCGACGGTCGCGTACCGCACCATCAAGCTGTCAAACGATCATCTCATGGTCGTGCACCAACGTTCGCTCATCACGGACGTGACGATCACCCAGGACGACGGCTACAGCGGCGGCGGCGGCGAGTGCGGCGACGGCAGCATCGTCACCGGCGCGGTCTCCGAGGTCGATCCGGGCGACGGAAACGACCCGCCGATCGTCAACATCGCGCCCACGTTCGTCGGGACGGCGCTCCCGGTCGACATCGCGATCAACGAGTCCGAGACCGAGATGCTGGTCGCCGCGGCGGGCAGCGACAAGGTTCTCCGCATCAACGTGGCGGCGCACCGCAACGAGAGCATGGCGCCCGACCTCGGGTTCACCGGCTGCTCGAGCGCGACGCCGATTGATCTCGCCGGCGAGCCCATCGCGGTCGCGTACTGGAAGGGCAGGGCGTTCGTGCAGATCCGCGAGCCCGCGCAGATCGTCGAGCTCACGAGCAACCTGTCGATCGGCAGCGCCATCACGCTGCCCGGCGAGAGCGTTCTCGACACCGGCCACCGGCTCTTCCACCACGCGGCGAACGACTTCGGCTCGCTCGCGTGCGCGTCGTGTCACCCCGGCGCGGGCGAGGACGGCCACACCTGGAAGTTCAACTCCATCGGTGCGCGCCGGACCCAGCCGCTCGGCGGCGGCGTGTTGTCGAGGGCCCCGTTCCACTGGGACGGCGATCTCGACAGCATGGACACGCTCATGAGCGAGGTCTTCGTTCGCCGCATGGGCGGCCAGCACCAAGGCCCGCGCCACGTGCGCGTGCTCGGCAAGTGGCTCGACAAGCAGCCCTCTACGCCCACGGGCGTGCACGGCACGCAGGAACAGATCGCGCGCGGCAAGGGTCTCTTCGAGGGCTCGGCGGGCTGCGCGACCTGCCACACCGGTGAGCAATTCACCGACAACCGCGGCTTCGACGTGGGCACCGGCAAGGTCTTCCAGGTCCCGGGCCTCAAGGGCATCGCCTCGCGTGCTCCTTACTTCCACGACGGCTGCGCCCCGACGCTCAAGGATCGGTTCACCGCTCCGGTGAGCTGCACCGGCGGCGACAAGCACGGCACCATCTCGCACCTCTCCCCGAGCGACATCGACGACCTCGTCGCCTACCTCGAGACCCTGTAATTCGCGGGTCCGCGAGGACCGCCCCGCACCACCCGAACGCCGAGGACGACCACCCTCGGCGTTCTTTCTTTTGTGGCTTTGCGTCGAAGAGCCCCAACCCCCGATTACCGGAGAACCCCCGCGAAGGCGGGTACGCATCGCGTGTTTAGCGGCTTCGGAAAGTCTTCCGAATATCTTTGTAAAGTTATGGGGTTAAGCGCCGATGAAAGAAGGTTGGTGTTGCCCTTTAGGGAACGATCGGTCGGATCGGAAGCAGCCGTTAACGTTGGCGTAAAACCTGTTGAAATTGCTTCTCTTTTTGGGAGCCTAAAGACCGTGACGGTGGCCTCCATTGAATGGATTTTGCCGTCATCCGGCGCTGGCATCTCGTTCAGCTCCGTCCCTCGTGCAGCGGCCCGCGGATAAAGCTCCGATAACACTTTTGAGATAGCGCGATAATTATTTGAAATGAAGCCGAATTTCGGCACAGTCATTTTGGTAGATGCAGCGCTCGGCGGCAGGCCCGTAGGGGCCTACTCCAGCGGCTCCGGCGGGGCCGCCGCCATCGCGCCAGCCATGAAGGCGCGCGGTCGGATCGGCCTCGGGCCGAAGCGGCAGCACCGGACGAAGCGTGTGGAGGCTCGCGACCAACGTCGGAGCCAGCGTGAGCACGAGGATGGCCCGACGTCGTGCGAGGCTCGTGGCCGACCCCGCTCCCATCGCGACCACGACAACCGCAGCTGGCGCCCACCAGTTGGGCTCCGGCGGGATCCCGCGGACAATCGCCGAGGCGCCGATCAGCACGGTCAGCCCAACGACCAACGCGCGGTGCGCCGCGGGGAGGCGTGAGCCGCCGCGGAACACGGCTTTTGCGCCGTCCCAAACCACCACCGCCGGCCACAAGACGAGCTGCGCGCTGACCGCGGCGACGAGCGCCCCCAGCGCCTCGAAGGGACGAACGCCGGCGGCGCCGTAGGCGTGGTTCATCTGGAAGCGAAAGCTCGCCCACGCCCACGGGAGCGCCGCCACGGGCCCGAGCACGGGAGCGAGCGCGAAGAGGCGGTCCCGCGCGGTCCTCGAATCGCGGAGCATGCCCCAACCGAGCGCGATGCCCACGGGCAACGCCACCACTTTCGCCAACATGCCCACGAACAGCAGCGCCCCGACGGCCACCGCCCGCGACGCCGACCGGCCCCCGGCGTCGACCAAGAGCGCCGCGCCAATGGCGAGGAGCAACGGGCCGTCCGGCGTCGTGATGAACCCCCCCGCCGTAGGGAGAAGAGCCCACGCCGCCACGACGGCGGCCCATACACCTCTCGATGCGAGGCGCTCTGCCTCGCCATACCGCATCGCGAGCGCTGCCGTGATCACGGTTGACGCGAATGCGCACACAATGGCCCAGATGCGCACCCGGAGCTCGACGGGCAGCCCGCGAAGACCGTCCGAGAGTTGGAGCATCCATCGGACGATGGGCGGATGGTCCACGAGGACGGTCCCTGGACCGAGCCTCGCGGCACACAGATAATACGCCTCGTCGGGGGAGAGCTCGGTCCCGAGCGCGAGCAGCAGGTGCAAGGGGACGGCCGAGAGCGCGAGGAGCGTGACGGGCCTCCAAGGCGCCGTCACCTGCGCCAGATTGTGACCGGCGTTCAATCAGCGCTTCTTGTGCCGCTTGCCGCCGCCGTGCCGCTTGCCCCCGGCGTGGCGCCCGCCGCCTTTGCCCTTGCCCTTGCGTTTGCCGCCGGCTTTGACGCCGCTCTTGGCTCCGAGCGCGCCCTTGATCTCGCGACCGGCTTGACGGGTCCCGTCTTTGATGGCCTTGCCGCCTTCTTTGGCGCCCTGTTTGATGGCCCTCCCGAGGTCTTTGAAGGGATTGGCCTCGGCGGCGGGGGCAGCAGCGAAGTGGATCGCCGCGCACGCTGCGATGACCAGCCCCAAAGCCCGGGACCAAACGGCAGGTCGAGGGTGTGCCATGGAGGGTATGGTATCAGGGAGCGGGCTTCTCGTCGCCGGGCGGAGCAGGTTTTTTCTTGCCGGCGACGGTCACCATCACGATCCCCGTGACGTCGACCTCGGGCCCAGGCTTCGGGACGACCGTCCAAAGCTCGTCGGGCACACGCTCGACGCCCTCGCACGACGTCCCGGGCTTGCCCGACGCGCACGCGACGAGCGCCGTGAGCTTCTTGCCCGGATCGCCTTGGCGCCCCTCCGGGTCGAGCGCGAGCTGCCGGATCGACGCATCGAGCGCGGCGAACCCCCCGAGGCCCAGGTCCGCCGACGCGCGCACGATGAGCTCGCCGGCGTCCTCCGGCGTAACGCCGAGGTCTGCCATCCGGCTTCGAAGCGCCGAGTGGAACGCCGGGGCCCCCATCGTCTTGCGGAACGCCGCCGCGTCGACCTTCATGTCGTGCAAATAAAGGCCATTTTCGAGCTCGCTCCGCGCGATCCAACGCCGCCCCTCGGCGGGGTCCATGATCTCGACGCGCTCGCCGTCCCGCCGCCACGCGAGCACGAACGAGAGGCTCTCGTCGGGCTCCTCGACCACCACGATGGCGGGCAACATCGACGAGAAGAAGGCGTGCTCGGGCGGCAAAATCACTTGGGAGGCGTCGAGCCCGTACTTTTCGGCGACCTCCTCGACGTCGTCGAGCGACGCGCCGTCCTCGTCGACCTTGCACTCCTGCTCGATCGTCGCCGCGTCGAACGGGATGCCGTACGCCTGAAGGAGCGATCGGAGCGCCGCGGTCGCGCGGCCTTTTCCCGTGTCCTTGACCTCGGGAGGATCGGGAACAGGGAGATGCGACGGGACGTTTTCGGGGGGTGGAGCGGCTGCGGACGAGCTCGACGCCGAAGGGGCTGACGCATCGGGAGCACCCGACGAGCCCGAGCACCTGCTGCAACCGGTCACGCACACGAGGCTCGCCAGCGCAAAGGTCGCCCAAAGGGAACGATTCAGCACGGCCGCATTCTACACAGGCGGCGCCGGCGCCCCCACATTCTCCACGAAACCGCCTTGGCTAACCCTCTCGGCCGCCACGCGGCGGCGCTCTCCTCGTCGTTGAGGCAACCCACCACCATCAACCGGATAGAGCATGCACATGGAGCCCATCGCCATCCTCGGTCTGTTCGTCGTTTGCTGTGCGCTCGTCATCCCCGCCACGTTTTACGTGGCGTCGTACCGCACGGGCATCGCGACATGGGGCCTCGTCTTCCACCAGATGCGATCGCGCGGCACGAGCGCCTACCGCCGGCACGAGGCGCCCACCTACAAACCGGGCGCGGCGCCTTGGGTGGTTCGGATCGCCGCGCTGTCAAGCTTTTTCCTTGGCCAAATGATCGTGCCGGGCGCGTTCGCTGCGCTCGTCGGGATGTTGTACCTCCTCGACGCGCTGGCTCATTTGGGCCGCGAGCCGATGGTGCTCGTCATCTCGGCGCTCTCGGCGCCCACCGGCCTCGTGGTGGCGGGATACCTCCTCGCCGCCGGCACGAGCTTGCTCCAGCGCGAGCCCCGCGCCTCGTCGCTCGCGCGCCGCGCGTCGACCTGGGCGCTCGCGCACAACGTCTTGCTCGTCACGATCATGGGCGCGGCGATCGTGGGAGAGCATCGCGAGGTGGGCTACGGCCTCTTCTGCTGCGGCTACGCGAGCGTCTCGATCGCGCAGGCCCTCCTGCTCCGCAGCGCAGCGAGCTCGCTCGACGCGTACACCGAGGCGCAGGTCAACCACCCCGCGCCCGACGACGCTCAAGTGGTCGTGGGCTGAGCCGTCACATACAAGCGCTCTGGCAGCTGTTGCGAGCGCACATGACGACCGAGCCGAGCTTTCCGAGATCGCTCCCCGCCTGCGTCGCGCATCCTTGGGCGCACGCGTCATCGGCGAGGTCGCAGCTCTGAAAACAAACCAGCGCGTCCGCGCACTTGGTGTCGCCGAGGCACGCGTTCATCGCGCCCGGGCAGGCCTTGAAGAGGCACTGCTCGCACGGCTCGAGCGGCTTGCCCTCGCAGGTGCCTTGGCAAAAATTCGCGGCGCAGTCCGAGATGAGCGCGATGGACGAGATCCCGTTCGGGGTCTTGCCGTTGCAGTACTGGATCCACGACGGATCACTCGGGTTCGCGCCGCTCGCGTAACACGCGGCGAGCACCCCGCACGGCGAGGTCTCGGTGCACGCGCACGCGAGGTCGGGGCAGCTCATGACGAGGCAGTCGACGCATGGGTCGCCCGTGCCGCTGCAGGTCGCTCCGCTCGACGAGCTGGACGTGGAGGGACCTGCCGAGCCGGACGACGAGGCCGCCCCGCCGCCTTGCCCGCCGCTGCCCGCCGTTTCGAAGGGCTCTCCACAGCTCGCCGCGAGCCACAGGAGCGTCGTGACCATCGATGCACCTGCGATGACGCGCGCGCTCATGAGACACCTCGCGACGTCAGTTGCACTGCGCCGAGCAGTTGGCGTTGAGGCACTGAAGCGCCGTGAACGCGAGGATCTGCCCGTTCGGATGCTGCTGCGCGCACCCGAGCGCGCAGGCCTGCGTGATCGGCGTGCACGTGTTGATCACGCAGAGCGCGATGGCTTGGCACTCGGCGTTCGCGAAGCACGCGTTCATGGATTGCGAGCAGCTCGTGAAGAGGCACGTCGGGCACGCATCCAAATCGACGACGCCCGGGCACTCGGTCATGCACGTGGTGGCCGCGCAGTCGCCGAGCAGGAACGCTTGCGAGATGTAATCGGGGTTCGCGTTCATGCACGTCTGCTGGCAGGCCATGTCGCCCGGGCCGCACGCGTTGAAGCACGAGACGAGCGTCGCGCAGCTCGTGTCCGCGTAACACGCGCAATACTCGGCGGGGCACGCGCCGAAGGTGCAGTCCGAGCACGCGTCGCCGAGGCCTTGACACACGGGGCCGCCGCCCGATCCGCCGGTGCCTCCCGTGCTGCTCGACGACGTGCCGCCGCTGCCGCTCGTGCTCGACGACGACACAGCCGCGCCTCCGTTGCCACCGGCGCCTCCGCCGCCGCCCGTGCCGCCTCCCGCGCCGGACGACGATGATGACGTCGACGGGCTGAAGCTCTCGCCCGCGCAGCTCGCGGCCGCTCCGGCCATGA
>CAYTJL010000060.1:0-17293 GCA_964437785.1 uncultured Polyangiaceae bacterium | reverse complement strand
GACGTCGACGGGCTGAAGCTCTCGCCCGCGCAGCTCGCGGCCGCTCCGGCCATGAACAGCGCCGTTCCCATCAAGACAAGCAAAGCCCCCTGCTTCATAAGCTCACCTCACGAGGCCATTATCGCAAACGCAAGCGAGCCAACCAAGCCCTTCCCTTGGCCTTGTCTCTAGGATGTACTCTCGCGCCCAGGGAGGTTCGCTCTTGTTCATCGACGACGAGATCCGCGAGCGCATCAAGCGGATCGAGATCCCCTTCAATGCGTGCGGCGTCGACCCTTACGGCATCTCGCAGGAGCACCTCGCCGTCTCGTACACGATCCTCAGCTTCCTTTACCGCCGCTACTTCGCGGTGAAGGTGTTCGGCATCGAGCACGTGCCGCCGCGGGGGCGCACCATGCTCGTCGGCAACCACTCGGGCGGCGTGGCGGTCGACGGCGCGATGGTCGTCGCGTCGATGTTCTTCAACATGGATCCTCCGCGGATCGCGCAGGGGATGGCCGAGAAGTTCATCAACCGCGTGCCCTTCATGTCGCTCTGGTCGAGCCGCTGCGGGCACTTCACCGGCCTCCCCGAGACAGCGGTGAAGCTGCTCAACGACGAGCGGCTCCTGATGGTGTTCCCCGAAGGCGCGCGCGGGACGGCCAAGCTCTACAAAGAGCGGCACTCGCTCGTCCACTTCGGCACGGGGTTCATGCGGCTCGCGCTCCAGACCAAGACGCCCATCGTGCCCTTCGCGTTCATCGGCGGCGGCGAGGCCATCCCCACCATCATGAACTCCGAGGCGCTCGGCAAGCTCATCGGCGCGCCGTACGTGCCCATCACGCCGTACTTCGTGGCGCTGCCGCTGCCGGTGCGGGTCGAGATCCACTACAGCGAGCCGATGATCTTCCACGGCACGGGCTCTGAGGACGACGAGGTGATCGTGGGGTACGTCGATCAGGTCAAGGCCCGCATCGCGGAGCTCATCGAGGTCGGCCGCCGCCACCGGGAGGGCACCTGAGATGCGCGTCCTGGTGCCCGGCGTCGCGAGCCAGCTCGGCCGGCTCGTCGCAGAGAAGCTGCTCGCGCATGGCCACGAGGTCATCGGCATCGATCGGCGCCCGTGGAGGGACGCGCCGAGCGGCGTGGAGATGCACCACGTGGACATCCGCAAGCGCGCCGCGGAAGACGTGTTCCGCAAGCGCAGGCCCGAGGCCGTGATCCACATGGCCACGGTCACGCACCTCGTGGCGCGGACCGAAGAGCGCTACCGCATCAACCTCGGCGGCACCCGCGCGGTGTTCGAGCACGCGCGCACCTACGGCGTGTCGCAGGCGATCTTCGTCGGACGACACACGTATTACGGCGCGGCGCCGGACTCGCCGCTCTACCACTCCGAAGACGAGCCGCCCATGGCGGTCACCACGTTCCCCGAGCTCGCGGATCTCGTCGCCGCCGATCTGTACGCGGCGACCGCGCTCTGGCGGTTCCCCGAGCTCACGACCTCGGTCCTGCGCATGTGTTACACGCTCGGGCCCACCGGCCACGGCACGCTCTCGGCGTTCGTGCGCGGGCCGCGCGTGCCTTCGATCCTCGGCTTCGATCCGCTCTTTCAGTTCATGCACGAGAGCGACATGGCGTCGGCCATCGTGCTGGCGCTCGAAAAGAAGGTGCGCGGCGTCTACAACGTCGCGGGCCCTCCGCCGGTGCCGCTCTCGGTGATCGTGCGCGAGACGGGGCGCACGCTCATCCCGCTGCCCGAGTTCCTCTACAACACCGTCATGGGCAGACTCGGTCTGCCCAAGCTGCCCAAAGGCGCGCTCAGCCACATCAAATACCCCGTGGTGATCGACGCCTCGGCCTTCCGCAACGCGACGGGCTTCGCGCACGAGGTCGACGAGATCGCTGCGATGCGCGCGTTTCGCGAGGCTTTCCCGATCCATCCGCATTGACCCTTCGCGTCGCCTGAACCACGCTCCGCCCCGCTCGCGTGATCGTTTTGCGAGCACCATCGGGAGGAGGAATTCATGGACCCCAACGTCCCCAAGGCGAAGCGGATCAAGTTCAAGACTTTGGTGCGCAACCAGCTCGGCCCCAAGATGGCCGACGACGAGGTCATCGACACGCAGGACGAATACGAGGCGTGGATCGCGTCGTGCGCCGGCGATCAGGCGGCGTTCCCGAAGAACATCGATTGGAACGTCGAGATGGTCCTCGCGGTCGCCGCAGGGGAGCAGCCCACGGCCGGGCACGAGATCGCCATCCTCGCGGTCGCCGAGATCACGGGCGGCTTCGTGGGCATCCAATGGGAGGTGCTCTACACGATGCGCCGCGATCACGGCATGAGCGGGCAGGTGATCACGTACCCGCAGCACGTCGTCAAGACCCGCAAATTCGGCGGCGTCGTCACGTTCCGCCGCGTGCACGATCCCGTGTTCACGACGCTCGCGGTGGGCGAAGAAGATCCTCGTCCGACCACGCTCGCGGTGGGCGAAGAAGATCCTCATCCGACCACGCTCGCGGTGGGCGAAGAAGATCCCCATCCGACGACGCTCGCCGTCGGCGAAGAAGGGCCCCGCCCGACCACGCTCGCTGTCGGCGAAGAAGGGCCTCGTCCGACGACGCTCGCCGTCGGTGAGGAAGATCCTCCGATGACCACGCTCGCCGTCGGCGAAGAGGATCAACGCATGACGACGCTCGCGGTGGGCGAGGAAGATCCGCGCCCGACGACGCTCGCCGTGGGGGAAGAAGATCAACGCATGACCACGATGGCCGTCGGCGAGGAAGAGCCGCGCATGACGACCATGGCCGTCGGTGAAGAGGGCGCGCGCATGACGACCATGGCCACCGGCGAGGAAGATCCCGGGCCGACGACCATGGCGACCGGAGAAGAGAGCAGCCGCGGTCCCAGCGGTTTCGGGCCGTTCGGCATCTTCTGATGACGATCCTCGTCGCGGGCGGTGAAGCCGATCCCAACCTTCGCACGCTGATCGACGCCCTCGCGCGCCGCGACGTCGCGAGCACCGCGCTGCTCGTCGGCGCGAGCGCTCACCCGTGGATCACGTGGGACATGGACGATGACGCGCTCGTCGTGGACGGCGAGCGCATCACGCCGCGGGCCGTCTTTTTGCGGCACGACGTGTTCGCCGAGCTCGCCGACAAACGCGCGGAGACGGCCGCGCGATCGTACGCGTGGTTCACCGCGATCGCCGGCTACGCGCTCGCCCACGAGCGCGTGGCCTTTCTCAACCGCGGCGCGAGGCCGGTCAACAAGCTCGAAGCCCTCGCGATCGCGAAGCGCTCCGGGCTCTTCGTGCCGCGCACCGTGGTGAGCAACCACCGCACGTCGCTCCTCGCCGCAATGGAGCGCGGACCCCACGTGGCCAAGCCCGCGGGCGGCGGCGGGCTCTGCGTGCGGCTCGGCGACACGCTCTCCGCGGCGCCCGATCGCGGCGGCGCGCTCGCGTCACCGGCGATCGTTCAACCCGAGCTCGTGCCGCCCGAGGTGCGCGTGTATCGGGTCGGCGGCAAGACGTTGGGCTTCGAGGTTCGATCTCCCGCGCTCGACTATCGCGCCGGGCCTGCCGAGGTCGTGCCGCTCGACGCCGTCCCCGACGCGATCACGGCCGGGCTCACCAAGGTCATGGACGCGTTCGGGCTCGATTTCGCGGCTGCGGACTTCAAGCGCGATCCCGCGACGGGCGAGCTCCTCTTCCTCGAGATCAACACGGCGCCCATGTTCGCGGCCTTCGACGCGGTCGCGGGAGGAGCGCTCTCGTCGCTCATCCTCGAGGCGCTCTCCGTGTGAACCTCAAAACTCCCAACGCGCGCCGTGAAAGGCAGCGCGCAGCGGCACGCTCGGCCGCGTGACGAGCACGATGATCGCCGCGCCGAGCGCCGCGATGCCCGCGCCGAGCGCGACGTTCGCGCCGATCATCTTGCCGCGCGCGACGTCGACGTCGCCCGGATCGCAGCGCGGCGCGCACGTGGATCGCAGCGTGTCGGCGTCGTTCTTTGCGCTCACGCCGAGCCCGACGAACGCCGCGCCGAAGGCGATCGAGGCGGCGCCGAGCCCGTAAAACGCAGGAGGGATGGGCCGGTGAACGGGGACAACCGCGCGCGGCAAGCGCACGTCGACCTTCCGGCGGCGCTCTCCTTCGCGCAGGACCACGTCGACCGAGATCGGCGTGCTCCCGGCGCGCTCGAAGCGGAACGCGCGCCGCCCAGGATCGAGCGGGATCGCGCGGCCTTCGAGCGCGCCTTGGAGCGGGCTGCCGTCGAGCGTCACCGAGGCGTCGGCGACGTCGCGCCCCGCGTCGTCCGTCACGCTGATCACCACCGAAGGGATCCGCGCCTCGACGTCCGCGAGCCACCCCGCGCAGTCCGTGCGCACCTCTCGCGGGCACTCCGCGGCGCTGCACGCGACGAAGCTCGCGCGCGCCGCGAGGAGCTTCGCGCCGTCGCGCTCGACCTGCCCACGCTCCGAAGCGTCGATGCATCGATTCTTGACGGCGCGCGGATCGGCCCCGCGCTTGCGCGCGGATCGGTCGTCGGCGCGCGCGTGGATCGTCACCGCGCACATCGCAACGAAGAGGGGAATGATCGCGCGAGGATGCATTCCGAACGGCACGCCGACGATCAAAGGCACTCGCGTTTATAACGCTTGCGCCCGGACGGCTCGATCGTAAACGGCGGGTTGCACCCGTCAACGGCGGTCTTTGCCGGCGAAGGCGCGATCTTCTGCGAGGTCGGCGGGCGCGGCGGCGGCACGGGCGTGGGCGCCGCGGAGACCGCCACCGGCGCGCGATCGGGCGCCTCGGCGCTCGTCACGGGATCCGCCGAGAGCGCGACGGGCGTCGTGATCTCGAAGCTCGCGCGTGCCGGTGTATCCGAGCGCGCGTCGGGCTTGGGGCTCAGCGCGGAGCGCGCGCCGGCGAACGATCCCGCGGCGATCGCGGCGATGATCGCCGCGAGCCACAAGCTCGATCGCGACGCGCGCCGCCGCGCGAACGGCGCGGGCTCGATCGCGCTCGCCCCGTAGGCCGAGAGCGAGAGATCGACCTCGGTCGGCCGAAGGGGAGGGGGGAGCTCGTCGACCGTGGGATCGAGCGGCACCGCTGGCCCTTGCCGCTCGATGGTGTGGATGAGCGACTGCCTCGCTTCGAGCGCCTCGCCGGCGAGCGACATGACCCACGCGCTCACCTCGGACGGCGGCGCGAAGGCGCCCGCGGCTTCGAGCGCGACCGCCATGTCGTGCGCGGTCGCGTAGCGCTGCTCGGGATCGCGCTCCAGCGCCCGCATCGCGACCGCGTCGAAGCCCGGCGGGAGCGACGTCACGCGGCGGCTCGGCGGCGCGATGTCCTCGTCGATGAGCCGTTGGAACACGATCTCTTCGCCGCTGCCCGTGTAGAGCCGCTCGCCGGTGAGCGCCTCCCAGAGCACGACGCCGGCCGCGTACACGTCGGCGCGCCGATCGATCGCCTCGCCGCGGAGCTGCTCGGGGGACATATACGCGAGCTTGCCTTTGACCTGGCCTTCGCGCGTTTGGTGGACCTTGCCGGCGGCCTTGGCGACGCCGAAGTCGATCACCCGCGCGGCGCCGTCGGCACCTACGAGGATGTTCTGCGGCGAGACGTCGCGGTGAACGATGCCGAGCGGAGCGCCGCGCTCGTCCGCCGCCTCGTGCGCGGCGTGGAGCCCGTGCAAGACGCCCGCGAGGATCGCCGCGGCGATGCGGGGCGGGACGCGATCACCGCGCCGCACCGCGCTCTTGAGCAGGCGGCCGAACGACTCGCCGTGGATGTACTCGAGCACCAGCACGAGCTCGCCGCCCTCGGCCACGACGTCGAGCGTCGCTGCGGCGTTCGGGTGGACGATGCGCGCGGCGAGGCGCGCCTCGTCGACGAGCATCTCGCGAAAATCAGGGTCTTTGGCGAGGTTCGGGTGGAGGCGCTTGATCGCGACGGTCTTCTGGAAGCCCGCGTCCCCCAAGAAGCGGCCGAGATGAACCGTCGCCATGCCTCCGGCGGCGATCTCTTCGTAGACGGCGTACCGCCCGACGAAGAACAAAGGCCGGCCCGGGTGAGCCAAATCCATCACGGGCGAAGCTACCACCTCTCGCGGCGCGAGGCGTGATAAGAGCGCTCGATCGCATGCCCCTCTCGCGTCGCATCGCGCGGCTCTTGCCCATGATCGCGCTCGTCGCGCTGCCCTTCGTGCTCCTTCGCATCGAGGCGGTGCGCGCGGCGCTGGTCGGGCTCATCGGCTACATGCAGCGCGAGGGGCTCGCGGGCGTCGCCGCGTTCCTCGGCGCGCAGTCGGCGGCCGCGCTCCTGACCACGCCGCTCTGGCTCATGTCGGGCGTCGCTGGGTATGCCTACGGGTTTCCAAAGGGCTTCTTCGTCGCGCTGCCCGGGGTCACGATCGCGGCGTGTTGTGTGTTCCTCGCGGGGAGGATCTTCCTGCCGCGATCGAGCGCTCCTTCGCCCGCCGGGCAGAGCCGATTTTGGTCGGCCGTGCACCGCGCGATCGCGAAGGACGGGCTCAAGATCACGCTGCTCTTACGCGTGACGTTCGCGGCGCCGCAGAACCTCGTGCCGTACCTGCTCGCGCCGACGCCGCTGTCGTTTTCAAACTTCGTGATCGCGACGTTCCTCGGGCTCGCGCCCGCGACGCTCTTTCACGTGTACGTCGGATCGATCGTGACCAGCGCCGCCGCGCTCGTCTCCGGCGAGGGATCGGCCAAGGGGCCGCTCGCGTGGGTCGTGCTCGGCGCCGGCTTGGTCGTCACCGCGGGCGCGGCGTTCGCGATCTCGCGCGTGGCGAAGCGCGCCCTCGATCGCGCGCTCGCCGACGATCAGCCTTGATTCACATCTGAGGCTTGCACATGCCGTTCACGCACTGGTTCGTGCAGCAGTGCTCGTTCGCGAAGCACGGGCCCATGGGCTTGCAGCCGCAGCTGTTGAGGATGCATTTGCCGCCGCAACAATCGCCGTCCTGGATGCAGATCTGACCGTCGACCTTGCAGCCGCAGGAGTTGGTCGCGCACACGCCCGAGCAACATTGATTGTCCGCGAAGCAGAACATGCCGTCGGCCGTGCAGCCGGGCGGCCCGCAGACGCCGTTGTTGCACTCCTGCTGGCAGCAGTTGGAGGGCATCGAGCAGCCTTGGCCGTTGGGCGTGCACATCGTGCCGCTCGACGAGCTCGACGACGTGGAGCTCGTCGACGTGGAGCTCGTGGAGCTCGTCGACGTGGAGCTGGTCGACGACGTTGACGATGCGCTCGTCGAGCCCGCGCCGCTGCCCGAGGTCGACGAGGACGACGCGCCGCCTGCGCCGCCGTTGCCGGAGGAGGAAGCGCCGCTCGACGCGCCGGTTCCGAAGAGATCGTCCGCTCCGGTGCCGCAGGCGGTGAGGGAGAGGAGCGCTGCGACGAGCAGGGATCCGCGCAGGTTCATGGCCACCTTGAAATCCCATGGATGCGGCGCGGATCGCAAGCATTCATCCCAAGGGGCTGGGGCACATGCTCACAGCGACGACTTGAATTTCAGCCTTTTTGGCGCGCGCGCAGCAGCTGGAAGTACCGCCGCGCGAGGCCCGACGCCGCCGCCGCGGCGCTCACGTTGCCGCCGTGCCGCTCGAGCACGCGCTGCACGTAGCGCCGCTCGAACTCGCCGACGATCTCTTCGCGCGCCTTGGTGAGCGGCAAATCCAAGGCGAGCACGCGATCCAGAAAATCGATGCGGCTGCTCGGCGGAGGCGCGTCGCCGCCCCCCGCCGCGGCGCGCGCCGTCTCGATGGGCGCGAGGTCGCCGAGCGCGACGCGCCGCGCGACCGCGTTGAACAGCTCGCGCACGTTGCCGGGCCAGCTGTAGTCGTCGAGGCGCTCGCCGAAGCCCGCGGGGAAGCGCTCGCCCTTCTGCGCGAGCTGGCGCCAGAAGTGGTGCGCGAGCACGCGCACGTCGCCCGTCCTCCGGCGGAGCGGCGGCAGCTCGATGCGCGCGACCGCGAGGCGAAAATAGAGGTCGTCGCGGAAGCGCCCTTCTTGGATCGCGCGATCGAGGTCGCGCCGCGTCGCCGCGAGCACGCGCACGTCGACCTTGTTCCATCGGTTGGATCCGACGCGCTGCACCTCGGATCGCTCGAGCGCGCGCAGCAGCTTGGCCTGGAGCGGCAGCTCGAGATCGCCGATCTCGTCGAGGAGCAGCGTGCCGTTGTGCGCCTCTTCGAAGACCCCGCGCCGCGTCTCGGTGGCGCCGGTGAACGATCCTCGCTCGTGGCCGAAGAGCGCGGACTCGAGCAAGCTCGGCGGCACCGCGGTGCAGTCGAAGACCACGAACGGGCCGCCCGCGCGCGGGCCCTTCTCGTGCAGGCTCTCGGCGAGCACCTCCTTGCCGGTGCCGGTCTCGCCCTCGATGAGCACGGGGACGCTCGACGCCGCGAGCTTGTCGCAGAGCGGGTAGAGCGCGCGCATCTCGGCGCTCGCGCCGACGAGCTTGCCGAAGCGGCCCGCGGGCGGGAGGCTCACCTCGGCGACCTCGCCGGCGAGGTCGACGCGCACCGAGGTCTCGCCGAGCTTGACGACCTCGCCGCCGTGCACGAACGCGTCGGTGATCGCCACGTCGTTGATGAGCGTGCCGTTCTTGGATCCGAGATCGATCACGCGGAGGCGAGGGCCCGCGGGCTCGAACGCGGCGTGCCTGCGCGACGCGGTCCGATCCGTGAGGCGGAGCTCGCACGAAGGGCTCTGCCCCGCGAACGAGCGCGTGGGCGCGCCCGGCGAGAGGGTGATGGTCGCGCCCTTGTCCGGGCCTGCGATCACGGTGAGAGCGAAGCTCGCGCCCGAGGTCTTGGGACCCCCGAGGCGCGGCGCGAGCAGGGTCTCCGCTTCGTCGTCGAAGTCGTTGGGCGAGGTCATCGTGGTTTAAACCAAGGTTCGATTATTCGAAGCGTTTGTAGACCGATCGCTTGGGCGGTTGCCGCGGCGCCGTGGGCGGAGGCGCCGCGAACGGCGGCGGGGACGCGCTCGGCGAAGGCTCCGCCGAGGCGGGCGCGGGGGCGTTGGCCGCGTCGCGCAGCGCCGCCTCGGCCTTGAGCACCGCGAGCCTGCGCGCCGCCGCGACGAGCGCGACCGACGCCCGCGCGAGCGGCACGGGATCGCGCGGAGGACGGAGCGTGACGATCGCGATGAGCGCGGCGAGCGCCGCGGCGCCGGTCGTGATCGTCGCGCCGAGCCTGCGCTTCGACGGCGGCTTCGGCTCGATGAGCGAAGGGCTCGACACGAACGCGCCCTCGACGGCGTGCGGCATTTTGGGCGGCGGCACGCTCGTCATGGTCTTGTCGTCGAGCGCCGCGAGCGCGTCGAGGAACGCCTTCGCGCTCGGCCAGCGATCCGCCGGATCTTTGGCGAGCGCGCGCATCACGATCGCGTCGAGCGCGGGCTCGATCCGAGCGTCGGGCGCGACCTCGGCGAGCGGCTTGGGCGTGGACTTGATGTGGTGGGCCATCACCACGACCGCGTCCCCGTCGGTGAACGGGGGCTTGCCCGCGAGCATGTGATAGAGCACGACGCCCAGCGAATAGAGGTCGCCGCGCGCGTCCGGCGTCTTGCCCTGCGCCTGCTCGGGCGACATGTACCGCGGCGTGCCGAACACCGTGCCGGCCTGCGTCTCGGCGGCGTCGATGCCCTCGGGCTCGCCCATGATCTTGGCGATGCCGAAGTCGAGCACCTTGCAGATCTCTTTGGACGCGCCGTCGACCTTCGCGAGGAAGAAGTTATCCGGCTTGAGATCGCGGTGGATGATGCCTTTTTCGTGCGCCTCGGCGAGCGACGTGAGCGCGTGGCGCGCGACGCGGATCGCCTCCTCGCGCGGGACGCGGCCGAGCCGCTTGAGCCGCGCGCCGAGCGACTCGCCTTCGAGCAGCTCCATCGCGAGGTAGAGCGAGCCCTCGTCGACGAGATCCTCGCCGTTCGGAGGGACCTCGCCGAAGTCGAACACCGCCACCGTGTAGGGCGACGCGAGCAAGCTCATCGCGCGCGCCTCCCGCGTGAAGCGCGCCTTGGAGTGGACGTCGAGCGCGCGATCGAGCCGCAGGATTTTGAGTGCCACGTCGCGCGCCATCGGCTCGTGCCGCGCGCGGTACACCGTGCCCATCGAGCCGGATCCGAGCTTGCCCACGACCACGTAGCGATCGGCGATCGTCGCCCCGAGGAAGGGATCGCCGTCCGCGTCCGCGAGGCTCTGCGCCGGCACGTACGCGAGCCCGTCGGCGGGACAGCGCTCGATCGCGCCGGCCTTGCGGCCCGATCGAGGGGCGCTCTCGTCGAGGACGTCGCGGCAACGAGGACAGACGCGCCCGCGCAACGCGCGGAGCGATGCGCCGTGGGCCGCCGTGCTCTGTCGGCTCGATGGGGGCGGCGAGGGCCCTTCGCCGCCTCGCGCTCCTGAGCTCGCCTCGATGACCTCCATGCTTGTCTACTTGGGGGAGCACCGCAAGGCCCAGCCGCTGTCGAGCGGCTCTGGGACGCAGGCTGTGCCGCCCGCGGCCCAGCAGTCCTGGTCGGTGCAGCAGCGCTCGGAGCACCGGCCGCCCTCGCAAAAGCCGCTCGTGCACTCGGGGTGGGCGCTGCACGCGGCGCCGAGGGGCGCCTCCGCCGTCACGGGCAAAATTCCGGCGCACGCGCGCTCGATCAAGCCGCCGTGCTCCACCTCCACGCACGCGACCCGCGCCTGTTCGAGCGGCGCGCACGCCGAGGACGCGCAGCAGCGGGGCACGCAGCGGGCGATCCCGTCGGAGAGCGTCACGCACATGCCCGAGGCGCACGCGCGGTCGTCTTGGCAAAGCTCGTAGTGATCGTGGATCGCGGTCTCGTCGACGCACGTTCCGCCCCTACAAACGAAGCCTTCTTGGCACGCGGGGGGGCCCACCGTGCCCTCCGCGTCGCAGCGCACGACCGCCATCGGGTCGCTGACGAGAAGCTCGCAACCCGCCGCGGCGAAGGCGAGCGTGAGGGCCAATCGAGCGAACCACGTCGAGCGCGCGAGGGTTCGCATCAGAACACGAACCGCAGGCTCGCGCCGCGGGAGCCCCACGACGCGAGGTTAGACGACATCGAGACGGACGCGCTCGGCAAGGGGCGCGACGGCGTGGTCAAGAAGAAGAGCAGCGCGACGCCGGCCGCGGTCGCGCTGATCGCGAACGAGACGTCGGCGACGAGCGCGTCCCGGCGCGCGAGCTTCGCGTCGGCCTCGAGGTCCGCGATGGTGACGCCGCCGCCGGTCTTCGGCGCGGCGCCCGGGTTGCGCACGAGCGCGCTGATGCCGAAGCCCGTGCCGACGGTGAGCGCCGCGAGCGCGAAGACGCCGCTGCCGATGCCCCAAGGGCTGAGGGCGCGGCGCTCGCGAACCGGCGAAGGAGGCGCCTTGGGCGCGGCGGTGGGCATGCGCGACGCTTGGGGCAAAGCGCTTTTGTCCTCGCGCGCGCCCCGGATTCGCCGGAGGATGGCCGCGAGCCGATCGCGGGCTTTCGCATCTTTTTCGGCCATGTACGAGCGCACGAAGAAGTGCTCGGCGCGATCGAGGTCCCCGAGCTTCTCGTGGATGACGGCGAGGTTGTAGGCGAGCTCCGCGCTCGACGGGTCGAGCGCGATCGCCAGATCGAGCTTCGCGAGCGCCTCGCGGTAGCGGCCCGCCTCGTAGAGCGAGGCCGCTTGATCGTGCAGCTCCATCGCTTGTTTGGTCGCTTCGGCCTTGGTTGGCGGCGGCTCGGCGCGGGCCGGCGCGGCGACCGCGATCGCGGGGAAGAGAAGGATGGCCGCGAGCCGCCGCATGGGCTCAACCATATCGCAATCACGCGCGGGGGGCAGCTACTGCGCGGCGCACGCGTAGTCGCCGAACATGACGAATGCCCTCGTGCAACGCACGATGACGGCGCGCTTCGGGGTGGCCATCGTGAAGACCTGCGCGATGGGGTTACGCTGCATCGAGGTCATCTGCGCGGAGCAGGGCGGCGGGGCGGCCGGCTTCGCGCCCGTGGCCGAGCTCGTTGGAGGGGCGACGGCCCCGCACGCGGTCTCTTGGGCGAGCTTCATCACCTCGGCGTTGTCGCTCATCACGTTGTAAAAAGCGGCGACGCTGAAGAGCACGCACACGAGGAAGATGCCGCTTTGAAGCCACCTTCGTTTCATAAAGGTGGTGGCAGCATATCCGTTTGTCGCGCGGAGAGGGTCCGTTTCCAGCGCGGATGCTGTTCAGGCGAGAGACAGTTGGAGTAGGCTCGCGCGCCATGACGCCTCGGACCCTCATCTCTTCGTTGATCGCGCTCACGTCGGCCGCCGTTTTGTCCACCCTCGGCGCTTGTGGAGGCTCGGGGGACACGAGCTCCGGCAACCCCAGCTCGACCGGCACGTCCTCGGGCACCGGCGGATCCGGCGGCGAAGAGCCGCCGCCCAAGCCGAAGCGCAGGACCATCACGGGGGATGTCACGTGGAACGTCACGTTCGATGACACCGCGAAGATGGCGGGCGCCACGGACTGCGCGTATACCCGGCACTACGTCGGTGTGGAGGACGCGTCGGCGCCGTGGCTCTGCCCCTCGTGCGAGGTGATGTACAAGGCGGACGTCACGATGACCGCGGGTCAGGCCGACTGTTTCACGCAACTCTCCACGACACCTCCGGCCGAGGTCGAGTGGATCGGGTACGTCGGAGGAGCGTATTGGCGCGGCTCGGGCTTGCCGATGGCCGAGCAGGGAACCGCCATGCTCGATCAAGCGCAAACCACGTTGACGACCGCGAACAACGTGATGGGCGTGGACGCGCCCGTGGGCGGCACGGCCACGTTCGACGTGGCTGGCACGTTGACGATCGGCGAGGAAGAAGGCGATATCTACAACGGCTTCAAGCCGCCCGAGACGTACGCGTGCGGCTGGCCGAAGGCCAACCCCACGGAGTACACCGGGGACTTCACCATCGCGAAGGGCCAAACGATGCCCGACGGCGTGTTCCTCGACAAGTGCAATGAGCCCGTGCGCCTCCACGATTTCAAGGGCAAATACCTCATCGTGGACATGTCGGCCATCAACTGTCCGCCGTGTCAATTGATGGCGACGGACGAGGAGCAGTTCATCACCGACATGGCCGCGATGGGCGTCGAGGTGGTGATGATCACGCTGCTCGCGCCGTCGCTCGAAGATCCGCTCGGCGTGACGTCGCAAGCCAAGCTCAATTCGTGGACCACCAAATACAACCTCACGTCTCCTGTGCTCGGCGACCGCGCGTGGGGGCTCTCGATGTTCATCCCGCTCTTCGCGGATCAGACGGGGTATCCGTCGTGGGTCGTCGTCGACCCGAACCTCACCGTCGTCGACTTCGGCAGCGGGTTTGGCACGTTCGACGACTTCAAGACCATCATTCAAAACAACATGCCTTGATCGCGGGCCCACCACAGGCGCCTTTCATGGTAGGAAGGCGCCATGTTCAAACGACCCATCGCAGCAACCGACGTCCCCGAGGTGCGGGGCAGCGGCTACCCCGAGCCTTACCGATCGCGCATGGGCGATCGCGTCAAGCACAAGCTCGGAGACGCGTTTGGCCTCGGCCACTATGGCGTCAACCTCGTTCGGCTCGGGCCCGGCGGGCAATCCGCGCTCCGGCACTTTCACACCCACGAAGACGAGCTCGTTTATCTCATCGAGGGGGAGCTCGTCCTCGTGACCAACGCGGGGGAAGAGGTGATGAAGGCCGGCATGTGCGTGGGCTTCCCCGCCAACGACGGCAACGCGCATCACTTCGTGAACCGCGGTACGACGACGGCGGTTTACCTGGAGATCGGCAGTCGAATCGCCGCGGACAGCGCGCATTACCCCGATGATGATCTCGTGTGGATCCGCGACGCGACAGGCAAGCTCCGGCCTCACCACAAGAAGGACGGATCGGCGTATTGACGTGTGCTCGCGTCACTGGGGGGCCGGCGGCGCGCCGACGACGATGGTGTCGTAGGCCGCGCGGACGCGCTCGGTGACCGAACGATACCGCTCCATCAGCTCTTCGGCCGCGGCGCTGCCGCGCCGATCGCGGATCCCGACGCGCCTCGCGAGGAGGGAGAGCCCCGGCGCGTGCTCCTCCAAGAGCTGCGCGCTCGTCGCGTGGACGATGCGGATCCGCTGCTCCAGCTTGCGTAAGAAGGCGTATCCGTCGCGCAGGGTCTCGGCGAGGTCGGGCGCGAGGTAGCCCGCGGCGGCGAGCGCGTCGATCGCGACCGCGGTCTCCTGCGTGCGCACGCGCGGATCGCGGCCGTGCTCGATTTGAAGGAGCTGCACGGCGAACTCCACGTCGACGAGCCCGCCGTGACCGAGCTTGAGATCGTAGCGGCCGCGGCGCTCCCCGGAGCTCTCGTGCTCGAGCCGCTGCCTCAGCCGGTGGATCTCTTCGGCGACCGCGCGCGGATCGGCGGGCAGCTCGTACGCGGCCGCGTTCGCGATCGCCATGGCGCGCGCGCCGAGCTCGCGATCGCCCGCGGCCGCGCGCGCGCGGAGGAGCGCGAGCCGCTCCCACGCCGCGGCCTTGACGCCGGATCCGTCGCCGAGCCCGTGATAGCGCGCGAACGCGTCGATCGAGGTGACGAGGAGCCCTTGGTTGCCGGACGGCCGCAGCCTCGTGTCGAGCTCGTAGCCCGGCCCGGCCGCGTGCGACACCGAGATGGATCGGATCACGCGGCGCGCGCACCGCGCGAAGTACGCGTCCGCGTCTTTGCCTTGCGGAGCGGCCTCGGGGTCGAACAAGAAGAGCACGTCGAGGTCGGATCCGTAGCCGATCTCGCGCCCGCCGAGCTTGCCCATGGCGAGCACCGCGAGGCCGCGCACCGGCTCGGATCCTCCGGGCGGCATGCCGAGCGACGCGCGCACCGCGGCGTCGAGCGAGGCGTCGGCGAGCGCGCTCAGCGTGGTCGTGGTCTCGCGCGCGCCGATCTCGCTCGCGAGGTCCGCGAGCGCGACCGCGATCGTCACGCGGGCCTTGGCCCATCGCAGCGCGCCGACGAGCGCCTCTTCGCCGTCGCGCTCGATCTCGGCCTTCGCGTCGGCGAGCGCGCGCGCGACCTCGGCGCGTGCGCCGTCCGAGGTCGGCGCGCGCTTCGCGAACAGGATCGCGTCGCCGAGCTCGGGGTTGTTGGCGAGCGACTCGCCGATGAACGCGCTCGCGCCGAGCGCCTCGACGAGCCTGCGCACCGCGCGCGTGTCGTCGCCGAGGAGCTTCACGTACACGCCGGGCCTGCGCACGCGCGCGAAGAAGATGCGGAGGAAGCGCGCGGCCTGCTCGGGATCGGCGGCGTCGAGGACGGCTTCGATCACGGCTTCGGCGAGGTTGGGGAACGTCTCGCGCGTGCGGCTCCCGAGCGGCTTGTCGGGGTGGCGCGACAGCTCGAACAGGTGGCGCGCGAGCTCGCTCTCGCTCCCTGCCGTGCTCATCGATCGGCCCGCGACCGAGGTGTCGCGGACGAGCTCGATCGCGCGCGCGAACGGCTCTTCGTCGCCTCGTTCGAGCGCGGCGAGCGCGGGCACGAGGCGCGAGACGGGCGGCGTGCCTTCGGGGAGGAGCGAGACGAAGCGCTCGGCGACGCGCGTCATGTGCGCCTCGATGTCGGACGTGAAGCTCGGCGCGTCTGCGAAGCCGAGCGCGCGCGCGATGCGCGCTTCGGCGAGCGGATCCGAAGGGCGCGTGTGCGTCTGCACGCCCGAGGAGACCTGCACCGCGTGCTCGGCGCGGCGGAGCGCGAGGTACGCTTCGGCGATCTCGAGCGCCTCGCGATCGGTCACGAAGCCTTCGGCGCGGAGCCTTCGGAGGCCGTCGAGCGTGCCGCGCGCGCGCACGTACGGGACCTTGCCTCCCCAGATGAGCTGGAGCGCTTGCACGAAGAATTCGGCCTCGCGGATGCCTCCCGGGCCGAGCTTGAGATCGCGCGACGGATCATCCGAGAGCTGCGCGCGGGCGCGGCGCGCGAGCTCGACCATCTCGATCGCGATCGCGGGGTCCACGCGCCGTCTCCACACGAACGGCGCGAGCACGGCGAGCAGCTCGTCGCCGAACGCGCGATCGCCCGCGACGGGCTTCGCGCGCAGCAGCGCCGCGCGCTCCCAGAGCCTCCCGAACGACTCGTAGTAGCGATCCGCGGCCGCGAGCGAGTTCACGAGCGGGCCGCTCCGTCCCTCGGGCCGGAGGCGCAGATCCACGCGCCACACGAAGCCCTCCGCGGTCACGTCTTCGAGGGTCGCCGTGAGCCGCTTCGCGACGCGCGTCCAAAAGTCGTGGAGCGTGATGGGCTCGGGCCTCGCGCTGCTCGACGCGGCGCCGTCGTCGGTGTCGTAGAAGTAGCAAAGATCCACGTCGGATCCCGCGTTGAGCTCCTCGCCGCCGAGCTTGCCCATCCCGAGCACCACGAAGCGACCGAGCGCGCCGGAGCTCGTTCGCGGCTCTCCGAAGCGGCTGCTCACGGCGAGGAGCGCCTCGTCGAGCGCGACGTCGATCGTCACCTCCGCGAGCGTCGCGAGCTCGCGCGCGGTCACGTCGACGTCTGCGCCGCCGAGCGAAGGAGGGAGCAGCTCGCGGAGGGCGATGCGGATGCGCTCGTCGCGCGCGAAGATGCGGAGGCTCGCGCGGACGCGATCGGCGTCGCTGAGATCGCCCACCGCGGCGCGCAGGCGCGCGAGGAGCCGCACGCGCTCGCGGGGCGCTTCGGGCCCTTCTTGCGCGAGCTTCTTGGCGATGGCGGGGGAGCCTTCGAGCACGGGCGCGATCGCGGGGTAGCCGGTCGCGAGCAGCGTGGCGAACGCGTGCGCGATCGAGAGCTTGGGGAGCGCGCCGCCGAAGCGCTGCGAATAAAGCGCGGCGCGCTCGGGATCGATCCGATGCGCGAGCTCCAAGATTTTGGTGCGCCGCTGCGGCACGTGGTGAGGCTCGCGAAGATCGGGCGCGATGTCTACACGGGGATGGCGAGGTGGAGTGGTTTTGGTTGCGCTTGCCCTATGATTCTTTATCTCGCGCGAGAGGGACGGAGATAGACGTGCGTTTGACGCGTAAAGAGGCCATTTTTCTGTTGCTCGTTGCAACGATGGGATGCCCCTCGTCGCCGGCGCCGGTCGAGAGCAGCCAAACGACGACGGCCTCTGCGAGCGCCGCGGCCTCCGCGAGCGTCGCCACGCCACCTTCCGCGAGCCCCTGGGCCGACGCAGGGGCACCGTGTGCACCGTGTGCAAGCTCCGCCGCGCCGCCCGACGACAGCCACGACAACCCGTGGTGCGCGCCGGTGAAGACCATGG
>CAYTJL010000059.1:29306-42166 GCA_964437785.1 uncultured Polyangiaceae bacterium | reverse complement strand
CCGCCGCTCAAGAGGTCAATCCCCGCGAGCGGCCGCCGCGCGACCGCAACCTCGACGCGCTCCAGATGGGCCATCACCGCGAGCACGGCCGCCTCGTCCCACGCATCACCCACGATTTGAAGCCCAATCGGGAGCCCGCCCGGATCCATGCCCACGGGCGCCGTGCCCGCCGGGACGCCGGTGAGGTTCGCCAAAAAGGCGTGGCGCACCAGCGCTTCGAGCGCCGCAGGATCGCTGATCGCCACCTTCTCGTCCTCTTCGGTGTAACGAGGCGCCGTGGTGACCGTGGTAGGGAGCGCCAAGACATCCACCCTCTGAAGCACCTCGGCGAGCTCGCGCCGGAGCCCCGCGCGGAGGCGCTGCGCGTCGATGAGCTCAGCGGCCGTGATCCCCGAGAGGACCGCGTACGCGAGGCGAAGATCGTCGCCCAAGAGGTCCTTTTGCTCCATCCAAACACGCCTGTTTTGAGCGATGGACTCGGGCCCGATCGTCAAATATCCAATCTGCGCCGCGTATTCGGCGATAGGCATGTTGACCTCGACGAGCACCGCGCCGTCCTTCACGAGCGCCGACAAAGCCGCTCGGCACGCCTCGGCCACAGGCCCGCTCGCGTCTCGCCACGACGCCTCGTCCACGCCGACGCGCAGCCCCCGCACGCCCGCGCCCAAGAGCGCGCCAAACCCACCCTCCGGGGGCCTCGGGGCCCACCTCGTGATCGGGTCGAGCGGGTCGGGATCCGTGGCCGCCGCGTCGAGGAAGAGCGCCAAATCGACGGTCGATCCACCGATGGGCCCGGCGTGCGCGACCGTGCCTTTGAAACCGTCGCCCGCGCGGCTCACCCGCCCGAAGGTGGGTTTGAGCCCATAAACACCGTTGAGCGCAGCCGGGATACGAATGGATCCGCCGCCGTCCCCGCCGCACGCGAGCGGCGCGAGCCCGAGCGCGACGCCGACCCCCGAGCCCGTGGACGAGCCGCCCGGCGCTTTGGTCGGATCATGCGCGTTGTGCGGCATGGCTTGATTGACGTTGGCGCCGATAGGCGACATCCCCCATTCGGTGAGCACCGTCTTGGCGAGGACGATCATCCCCGCCCTCTTCAGCCGCTCGACCAACGTCGCATCACCCTCGGCGATGGGTTGTGGCGAGCACCTCACCCCGAGCGAGGTTGTGAACCCGATGAGATCGAACTCGTCTTTGACCAACAGCGGTACGCCGTCGAGCAGCCCAAACGGCCTGCCCTCCAAAAAGCGCGCCTCCGAGGCCTCCGCGTCGCGCAGCGCGCCTTCGCGGTTCACCGCGGTCGCGACGTTCATGCACGGTTTGAGGCCCGCGAGCCGCTCGATCTCGGCGAGCCCGCGCTCGGCCACGCGCCGCGGGCTCACCACCCGCTCGCGGTACGCCGCGTGAAACGAGGCCGCGCTGCGAGGCCACGATCTCCGCGGGAGCGGGCCGAGATCCGCCGCGCTCCACACCCGCGGCGAGCGCGCAGAGACGGGCCGCGCGTCGAGCGGGACCTCACCGCGCCACGCCTCGGGCAAGCCCACCACGCGATCGAGCCCGAGCCCGCGCTTCATCACCTCGCGGACAGCCGCGTCCGTGCCCTTGGTCTCGGCCGCGATTCGAACGGCGCTGAGCGTGGAGCCGGACAAGCGGGGCGGTTTGATGGCCATTCGGGGGCGCGGAGCTTACCTCAAACGCGCGCAGATGTCGTCTTGAAGACGGACACACCTCACGGCGCGAGCGCTTTGGCCCGCGCCTCGGCGCGCTCCCAGAGCCGCACGAGGGCCTCAGCGGAGCGGAACAGCGGCTCGAGCTCTTGATCGGTCACGCCATCTCGCCGCGCATCTTCGATGTATTCGGGGAGCAGACCGATGTGGAGCATCCCCTCCGTGTTGAAGTCCACCGTGCGATCGCCGAGCCGCGGCGCCTCGAAGGTGACCGCGCCGTCATACGAGGTGAACGGGTAGTCAATGGGGTTTGCTTGAGGCCCGCCGCACGGCGCGTCCGGGCCGAAGCGCGGGCGCGGACCGAGGGCAAACCCATTGAGGTCGAACGACAACCCTTCGGCCGGAAAGGCGCCGTTGGCCACCGCATCGGCGACGCTCGCCGCGAGCGGACCGCCCATCGACCCGAGCCCCGACGAGCAGCGGCCGAGCCCGGATCCCGTCATCCCGCCGAGCGCATAGAGGCGCCCACCATTGCTGTCACCATGCGTCTTCAGCGCGGGATAATCGTTCTCCTCCAACAGCTCGTACGCGCGCAGGAGCGAGCGCTTCGGGAGATGCGCGACGTCGATCATCATGCCTCGAACCATGAGCGCGCGCATGAGCGACTCGCCGAGCGCCGTCATGCCGTGCTTCTGGCAATATTCACCCTGGAGCGGCGGGGCCTGGATCTCGGACAGATAAGGCAACACGGTGCCCACCGGGGCCTCGGCGAAGCCGCTCATGTCGACGGGCGGCGGATCATCGTAGTTGTCACGAGGCTTGTTGAGCCCGCCGAAGCTCACGCCCCCGCCGTCGAACGCGGCGGAGATCGGGGGACAGTCGGTGACGAAGTCGGAGTAATGACCGCTGTTGATGAAATTGCCAATCTCGATGATGCCGTCCGAGCCGTCGCCCGCGCTGAACGCGTTGTCGAGCTTGTGAACAGGGAAGATGACCCGCACCCCGAGGCTGCGAAAATGGTCGATCTTGCCCTCGATGTTCTCGGGCGTGCAGACCTCGTATCCCTCCCGCGGGGTGAGGAAGCAGTCGAAGAGGTTCGAGATCTCGATGCCGAGGACGATCGCGAGCTTGCCCTCACCGACCACCGCGCGCGCCTCTTGGGGGCTCTCCACGATGCGGAGCCACCCTTTGCCGGGTCCGCCCGACTGCGCGTCGATGTAGCGCTCCAAGGCGCGCATCTCGGCGATCGAGCGCTCGGCGGTCACCATGTCGTTGCACGAATAGAGGGCCGTCTGCGAGCGGATGCCCGTCACCAGATCACACAACACGGAGTTGCCGGTGACGTGTTGGAGCAAGACGCGGAGCCCGGCGCGATACGCGCGCTCGATCCAACGGTAATACATCGTCTGGTGCGTCGAGCTCCCCCACGAGCTCGGCCACGCGGTGAAGTCCGGGTAACCGGCGGTGAAGTGGTTGAAGCTCGGCACCTCGCCGGTGAGCAGGATCGGCGCCAAATCGCTCACGTTCATCGATGATCCATCGCCGTCGAAGAAGAAGCTCACGATGTCGCGGCGCCCCTCCTCGCCGTGCCAAGGCGAGCAGTCGGGGAGCGCGTGCTCCACCCCGAGGCGATGAAACGGCGCCCCGTGAAAGGTGCTGCCGCCCCCGAAGGCGACGTTCGTCATGATGTGGGAGTGGAGCTCGGCGATGCCGTAAAGGTCCCCGTTGTCCCACGATTTTGGCCCCGGGGTGCCCTCGGCGTCGATCGACAGCTCGGGGTGCTCGGCGCACCCCTCGGCGGGATAGAGCGTGATCACCGCCGCTGAGCGCTGGTCCTTGGTGAGCCCCGTGAGCGTGAGGTAGCGGCCGTCCCGATAGCTCATCATCTGATAACGGCGCGAATCGCGCGCCGACGGCGTGAGCGTCCATTCGGCGGGCGAACGAAAGCTGTCGTCGAGCAGGGTCAACGGCGAGTCGAGCTTCGACGCCCTCTCGAACCGGACGCCCCCGTGATCGTCCTCCACGGCCGTGAAATAACGCCGTTCTTGATCGTAAAAGAGGTACGTCCCCAAGTCCGAGGCGCGCAGGAAGAAGCGCGACGCCGCCTCGACGCTGCGCGCGGAGAAGGTGAGCACGTCCCCGCCCGCGCCCGCGGTGAGGTACGAGGGCTCGTTCACGCCGTCAAACCCCTGGACGGTGTAACAGCCGTTCGCGTAGCCATAGACCCCTTCGTCCGCCGGCGGATCGCCGAGCACGAAGGGCACCTCGTCCGCACAACCGGCCGAGACCAGCGCGACCAGGGAGGACCACCGGAGCAGAGGCGCGACCTTCATCGCGCGGTTATCTCATCTTTGAGCGGACGAAGGAAGAGGCGGGCGGCCGCCGCTCAGAACCGATATCCCATCGAGAGGCCGAGCGTGGGTGATTTGACGTAGGTTTTGTACGTGTCGTTGAGCGTCGTATCGACGGTCTTGTTGGCTTGTTCGAGCTGCGAGACCACCGCCGCCGTCGCGGGGATGCCGTCCGGCAGCTCGATGCGCGACGACGACGCGACCGCCTGCATGTACCCGACCGACGCGCGGATCACGAAGTGATCGGCCACGACCCACCGCCACCCGAGCGCGACATGGACGTTATGAATGGTGGATCGAATGGGGATCTCCATATCGGGGATCTCGGCCGGGAGCGCCGCGCCCGTCACCGCCGAGATCGCCTGCTTGCCCGACACGCCGCCGCCCATCGCGACCAGCGTGTAACCGCCCATGATCTCGAAGCCGTGCGCCGCGAACGGCCGAAAGCCGCCCGAGAGCCTGAACACGAACGAGTTGCCGAGGCTGCTCCGCACGAGATCCGCGACGGTCTGATCGATGGCGCCCGCCGACGCGAGGATGCTGCTCACCGCGTTGACGTACGCCGAGGGCAGGAAGCCAAGCTCGGTTTGAAACAAGATACGATAAGGCACCTCCAACGTGGCCTGCGCGCCGATGATCACGGGCACCTGATTGACGACCGACAAATCGAAGGCGACCGAGCTCTCTTTGGGAGGCGTGTTGGCGTTGACCGCATCCGGCTTGGGCGGCTCGACGGGCACGACCACGGGCTGCACCCACGCTTGTTGCGGCGCATAAGCGTACGTCGAAGGCGGCGGTCCGGGAGGGGCCGCATAGGTCCACATGGACCCCATGTAAGGATTCGACCCCTGCGGCGCCTGCGGCGCCTGTTGCGCCATCGCGAGGGACGCAGTCACAACCGTTTGCGCGACGAGAGCGATCGAGCAGAGCAGGCGTTTGAGCGAGTGCGACATAGAGGTGCTTCGAGACGAGCGGAGACCCTAGCCCTCGCGTGAGCGATGAGCTGGTGAGCCTCCCCGTCGTTGCGCGTCACCTCACCTCGTTTGGGGTGGGTACGACGAGCATCGACGAGGGGCCTTGAGGATGGATCACGCCCGTGACCAACCGGCCGGGGGGACGAGGCCCGGGGCGGTTGGTCGTGTCGAGCGCATCTCGAATCGATGCGCGACCCCCCCGCCGCGTTCAACGCCGCGGTCAAAAAAAAACGGCGACCTCTTGTGGAGAGGCCGCCGTTGTGTTTTCCCCTTTGCGAGGTGCTCCACAGTCTACTGCGCGTCCTGCTGGCTGCGTTGGCCGCTGTGGTGCGTGCTCACGTACGAAAGTACGCTCCGCGCGGGCCGCCTTGCCATCAGGACTGCTCGTAACGACTGTGGAACACCTCTCGGGTTTGTGCGAAGGGGGGGACTTGAACCCCCACGGGTCGCCCCGCTAGCACCTCAAGCTAGTGCGTCTGCCAATTCCGCCACCTTCGCGTGCCGGCATCAGGGAGGCGCATCCTACCCAGCGCGCTCCCCTGGTCAAGAAAAAGTTTTGGGCGCTACGCGACGCCGCGTTTTGGCGCCAGCGCGCTCACGATTTCGTTGATCTCGAAGGGTTTTCGAACCCACGCGCTCACCCACTCGGGCGGCACGTCGAAGAGGCCCGACGCGCTGCCCGAGATCAACACCACGCGCGTCGCGTCGCTCGCCGCGCGCACGAGCTCGATCGCGCTGCGCACGTCGCCCGCGATCGGCGACAGATCGAAGAGGACCGCGTCGAACCTCCCCGATGCGACAGCCGGCGCGAGCCCCTCGCGGCGATCGATCGCGACCACCTCGGCGCCCCGCGCCGTGAGCGCGGCTTCGAGGAGGCTGAGCACCGCCGCGTCGTCCTCGAGCACGAGCACGCGCTCGCCTTCGAGCCCATACGCCGGCGCGCGCGCGACCCGGCCGAGAGGGCCCGCGTCGATAGTCGAAGGATCGCCCTTGTACGCGGGCCAATGCAGCGCGAAGCGCGCGCCGGAGTCGCTGTCCGCGAGCGCGATCGCGCCGCCGCGATCGCCGGCGAGGCGGGCCGCGTACCGGAGGCCGATGCCGGCGCCTCCCGCTTTGGTGCTCACCCCCGCGTCGAACAAGCCTGCTCGCCGCTCGGGAGGCACGCCCGGCCCTTGATCGTGGACAGATGCGACGATGCCGCCGTCCGGCGCGCGCGCCAGCTCGACCTCCACGCGCGCCCCTTTGGGCGAGGCCGCGATGGCGTTGAGGAGCAAATTGGTGAGGATTTGAAGCACGACGCCCGCGTCGCCGACGGGCGCGCGATCGGCGTCTCCGAGGATGACGAGATCGACGCCGATGCCCGCTCGCCTAGCCTCGGGATCGAGGCTCAAGACCGCGTCGCGTATCACGTCGCCCGCCGCGCGCGCGGGCTCGGCGCGGACCTCGGCGCCGATCGCGGCGCGCACCACGCTGCGGGCGTCCGCGGCGCGCGCCCCCGCGATCCTGAGCGCGGTCGCGAGCTCGTCCGGGCTCGCGGCCGTTCGCGCGCGCTCAATCCAACCGGCGATCACCGTGAGCGCGTTCGAGACGTCGTGCAGGGCTCCGGCGAGATCGAGCGGAGGAGGAGGTTCGAGGGGACGCTCTCTCTCGGCCACGTTCGCTCAGAAACGAACGGTGCCGGCGACACCGACCTCGTCGAGCGAGGCTTTGAGCACACCACCGTTGACGGCTTGGTTGCTCCGGTTGCAGATCTTGGCCCCGTCGATGACAGGGCAGCTCGTCGGGTCACCGCTCAACGCATGGACCGAGCCCTGTCCCTTGTTGTCGAGCGTGCCAAAGAAGGTGTGTTGATATCCAACCGAGATGTCGACAGGCCCGACGCGCACGGTCGCGCCCGCCGAGACGCCGGCGCGCATCGCCAGGTTGAAATCGATGTTGAGGTATTTGTCGTCGACCCCTTTGGACTCGAAGAAGCCGCCCGCGCGGAGGGCCAAACGGTTCTGGAGCGGGACCACCTCGCCGCCGAGCCGCACGCCGACGACGTCGCGCCATTTGTGCGGGATGTCCGCGTTGGTCGGCACCGCGCCGACCTTTTGCCCGGCGCTCTTGATCGGGATGCCGTCGCGGAAGCGCAGCTCGATCGCGTCGGAGGAGCTGTTGTTGGCCCAGGTGAAGTCGATCTCGATGTCGAAGAGGTCTTGGCTCATCGGATCACGCACGTAGCGGCCGGGGCGCTTCGCGATCCACGACGGAGCCTCCGCGTTGACGCGCGGATGGTGGTAGCGAATACCGAGCTTGGCCTCCATCGGGATGGCGAATTTGAGGGTGCCCGCGTTCTTCTCTTCGGTCGCGTTGCAGCCCTCGCCGAGCGACTGACCCATCGCGTTGACACAGGGCTTGTCGTTGACGGCGCCGCTGCCCGACTTCCACACGTCGGCCTCGATCCGCAGGTTGGTGGACGCGCGAACGGCGTCCGACCACTTGTACGCTGCCGCGAGGTCCAAATACGGCGTCGGCGACCACATCGCGCTCAGCACGAAGCCGGGGATGAAGAGGTCTTTGGCGTCGAGCTTGGCACGCAGATCACCGCCTTTCGTGGCCACGTGATCGCTGACGTCCTGCTGCGCCTCGGAGAAGTTCTCGAACTCGACCTTGGCGATGCCCCAGATGAAGCTCGCGCCGAACGCGAGCTTGTCGTTGACCGAATACGCGAAGCCGATGGTGGGAAATACGATGAGCGAGTCGGCCTTGGTGAGCAGGTAGCGCTGCGGCGCGGGTTGCGTCGTGTCGAAGTTGAACGCGTTTTTATAGGGCAGCGTCTCGGGCCACGTCGTCTTGCCGTTGGCGTGCGGCGCGGTGAGCGCAAAGCCGATGGCGAACCGGTCCGTGATGCGGAAGACCGCGCCGAGCTGAGGGTTGGGGAAGAACGCGTTCTCGCCGCACACCTCGGCGCTCGCGGGGCCGGCCGGGATGCCGAGCGCAGGATCACCCTTGGATCCAGGCGCGGGGATGCCCGCGGTCGCGTCGGGCGAGACGGGCTTTCCGTCCGGGCCGAGGCGCGTGAAGCACTTCTTTCCGAAGAGCGCCTGCGCGCCGATGTGAACGCCGCTCGCTTGGAAGGCCATGGCCGCGGGGTTGAAGAAGGCCGCGAGCGGATCGGTCGCGCGCGCGAGCCACGCGCTGCCGCGGCCCATCTGCTCGACCCCCGAATCCGGGGACTCGATCCCGGAGGACGCCTGCGCGACCCCGGCACCCGCCATCAGCGCGACGAGAGAGCACGACCCGACGAGCGCCTTCCAAGCAAGAAACCTCATTTGCCCTTCCTCACTTGACGGGAGATGCCTTGAGGGCAGCCTTCCCATCTTTTACGTAGACCGTGAACTTTACGCGGGTGACGCCGTGCCGTGCGACCAAAGCATCTTTGTTGCGCTGGAGGGTGCCTTTGAATTTGTCGAACGTAAGAGAGCCGGTGGGCTCACCGCACTGCTTCTTGACCGCGAGGAACTCCTCATAAACACGCTGCCAATCGGCGTGTTCGTCGAACGCCTCGTCGGCCGCAGGCGCAGCGGCGGGCGGCGCGGGGGGCTCCGCGGCCGGGGCGGCGCCGGGCGCAGGCGGTTTGCGAGGCGGCGGCCTTCCGGGAGGTCCGGGCGGCCGAGGCGCCACAGGGGCTTCGACCATCGCGGACTCGCGCCCGACCTCGATTTCGTCGTCGGGCTTGGGGGAGGCCTGCGTCGCCGCGAGCGGATCCGCAGGAGGTGCGGGCGGGGGAGCGGGCGGCGCGACCGCGGGGATTTGACCGCTGCTCCGAAGGCGCGGCGCGCCGCGCTCGGAGGTCGCGGGCGGAGGTGCCTTTGGAACGCTCGGACGTGAGGGCTCGCCCTGCGCTCCGCCCTGGCCGGGGCCAGGTACGGCGAACGCGCTCATCTGAGGCTGCGCGGGCAAAGGCCCGAGCACCTGCTCCAAGTCGGCGGCCTTGCGTGAGCCGCCGCCCTTGGCGACGACCTTGTCGATGCCGTCGTTGAGGTCCGCGGCGATCTTCTTGAACGTGCCGCGGAAGCGGCTCGGCTGGAGCACGTCGATCTCGCCTTTGGCGAGCCGGATGGCCTCGTTGCGGAAGATCGCGATGGGCCGCGTGTGCTCGAGCACCGTGAACGCGAGCCCCGCGCCGCCCACGAGGATCGCGCCGAGCACGACGAAGATCCACGGCACCTTTTCTTTGTCGGTGTTCTCGCCTTGGCTCAGGAAGTCGAGCGGCGACTTGATCGACACCGCGAGCTTGCCGACCGCGTACCCGGCGCCGAGCTCCCACGCTTCGCCGGGCAGGCGCGCGTAGACCACGCCCAAGCGATCGTCGATGACCCGGACCTCGCTCCGGCCCTTCTCGGGATCTTGGTAGTCTTTGCTCTTTTCGAGGTGCTTCAAATCGCGGGTGATCTCGTCGAGATCGGCCTTGACGAAGCCCTCGGGCGCGCCCGCGGCCACGCGCACGCCGTCGGCGTAGAAGCCCACCGCGGCGCCCGTTCGCTTGGTCACGCTGCGCGCGAAATCGTCGTCGACCACGCGCGCGCCCACGATGGCGCCCACGGGCTCGCCCTGCGCCTCGCGCTCGACCGGGCGCGCGACCACGCGGTAAATGCGGCCCTTCCACACCCACGCGTCGTCGCGGATGTAGCCGTGGAGCGCGTCGGCGACCACGGGATACCCGCCGAGCTCCCAGTCCTCGGTGTGCTGGAAATCGCCGACCGTCGCGACCACGCGCCCGTTCGCGTCGATGGCCCAAATCGCGTTGAACTTGAGATCGGCCGGCACGAGCTCGACCGGGATCTCGGCGGCGACCCTGGTGAGCGCCTCTTTGGTCTTGATGCGGGTGTTCGTGTCGATCTTGGTGTCGCTCGAGGCCTTGGCGAGGTTCTGCGAGATCTCGCTGTTCTGCGCGACGTACACGAGCGCCGCGGATCGCTTGCGCGACTCTTCGCGGAGGTACCAGCCGACCGCGGTCGAGTCCGCGATCAAGACCTCGCGCATCGCGCGGTTGCCCGTGCGGTTGACCATCTCCTTCGCGACGAAGAGCGCGAACGTAGCGCCGCCCAAGACGAGCGCGAGCAGGACGTACCAAAATCGCGAGAGCAACATGGCCTATTTTCCCGGCGTGACGACGAGCGGCGCTTTGAGGAGCTGTTCGACGGGCGCGGGCGCGACGACCACGTCGAGCTCCTGCCCGACCGGCTCGCCGTTGTGATAGCCGCGGAGCTTGTATTTGCCCGGCTCCAGATCGATCGCGAAATCGCCTTTGCGATCGGGGTAACCCACGTTGACGACGCGAGGCTCGACCACGACCCACGACCGCACGCTCGGCGCGAGCTGATCGCGGATCTCGTATTTTCCAGGGCCGGGCGGGGTCCAACCGCGGTTCTTGGCGGGGCCCGTCTCGACCGGCGCGAGGCCTTTGTTGTTCGTGTCGTAGAGCTTGTGCGGGAAGGGATCTTGGTTCTCGAAGAGGATCTGCTGGCCCTCGGCGACCACGAGCGTGACCGGCGAGGTGCGGCCCCCCGCGATCACCATGCGCAGCGGGGACTTGTTGGGCGTGCCCTTGTCGGCGAGCGCCGCGATGCAGAGCTCCTTGGGCAAGTGGCTCGTGAGCACGCGGACGTCGCCGCGCACGGTGGGCGACTGATCGCGGAACGAGTAGCGGTTTCGCTTCGCCTCCGCGGCCTCCATCCACACTGGGTTGAGGAGCTTGTTTCCACCGTTGATCTTGCCCTTCACCGTGATGGTGGCGGCGAGCGCGGCGCCGGGGACGAGCGCGATCGCGAAGGCGACGAGCGCCGCGCGCCTCGCGCGCACCCATGAAATTGCGCCGAAGCGCGGCGGGTTTCTCTCCATCGGAAGAGCGAACCTACCGGAAGCAACGGCCGAACGGAAGTCACCTCGATCGGTCGCTCCAGTGGCGGCAGACGGGCTTCACAGGGCAGCCCTCGCACCGGACAGGATCCCTCCGCGACGGGCAGCGCTGGAGCATGCCGAGGTGGCAGAGCGGGAAGTCGAAGCGCACGGGATCGTCCGCGTCGAAGCGGCGAAGCGCGGCCGTGATCTCCTCGGCCGTCTTCCACGAGAGATCCTTTCGGTCCGTGAGCCCGAGGTTATAGCCGAGCTTCTGCACGTGCGTGTCGACGGGGATGAGCAGCTTGGACGGCGAGACCGGCCAGAGCCCGAGGTCGACGCCGTCCGCGGGCCGCACCATCCATCGCAGGAGCAACATGAGGCGCTTCACCGCGCTGCCCTTCGAAGGGTCGCTGAGGAGGTGGCGCCCGCGATCGCCGAGCCCAAGGTCACGGATCACCTCGGTGAACGCGACGAGCGCCGCGCGGAGATCACCCGTGCGATCGAGCTCCTTCGCGAAGAGCGCGCCGAGCGACCCGTGGGCCCTCTGCGCGCGGCGCGACGCGATGACGAGCCGCGCGATGTCGTCGCCCGTGTACATGCGGTGCTTGAAGCCGCGGAGCGCGCGGCGCACGCGATCGGGATCGTCGGCGGCCTCGGCGACGTCGGGGCCGATGCGATCGAGCGCGTCGGTGATCTTGGCGCGGATCGTCGCGACGTTGCCGAACGCGAGGCACGAGGCGAGCACGGCCACGATCTCGCGATCGTCGTCGCGCGCGTAGCGATGGACGATCTCGACCGGATCGCGCGCGCGACGCTCGGCCACGTCCACGTGCTCGATCACGCGCGCGAGCGCCTCGCCGAGCGCGCGCAGGCGGGCCGCTGCGCGCTCTTCGCTCGCACGAGCGCGCAGAGGTCCGCGCTTCGGATTAGCCGTCAAGGCCGATCGTCGTGGGCGCGAGCCGCACCGTCTCCCACGCGCTGCAATCGATCCACGCGCCGCTCGCCGTTTGCAGCGAGACCTTCGCGTTGCAGATCACTTGTGTGCCTGGGTCGATCGGATCCGGCGCGGCGATGGCGAGCGCCTGCGTGCGGATGAACAAGGTGTCGAGCGGCTGCTTGAAGTTGGTGTCGCGCACCATCACCGTGCCCTGCGCGCGCGCCGCTTGCCCGTTCGAGCTGTATCCGAAGCTCATCTCGACGCGGAACGGCGTGTTGTGATCGCGGCTCGCGGTGTCGACCCCGCGGAGCAGCCGCAGACAAGGGATGAACTCGCCGGGCCTCACGTTGAGCATGATGATGCGGACCAGGTTATCCATGAAAACCTCCACCTTCCCCCAAGGCGATTGCGAGGGGCGGGCGGAGGGTAGGAGGAACCCGCGCCGGGTGTCAAAGCGCGATCGTCACGCGTCGGCGATCGAACGGATGCGATCGCCGAGGCCGGCCTCGGCGTGATCGGCCGCGCGGAGGAGCAGCTCGCGCAGGACCGCATCGCGGAAGCCGCCGCGGCCCTGCTCGAACGCGGTGAGGCGCGCATCCGCGGCCGCGTGATCTCCCACGACGACCGCGAGGAACACGTCGAGCCCGCTCAGCACCACGCGCTCGACGACCGCGCCGTTCGCGGCTCCCCACTGCGCGGCCGCGTCGCGGTGCGAGCTCGCCGCGGCCACGTCGCCGTCGAGCGCGGCCCACGCCGCGCCTTGCAGCTCCAAGAGCGAAACCGTCTGGCGCAGCCCGCGCCGCGCGGCGTCCTGCGCCAGCTCGCGGGCCTCGTGCCGCGCTTGATCGCGCTTGCCCGAGCGAAATAGCAGATCCACCCAGACCTGCTTGCACGCGAGCTCCACGCGGAGCGCGCCCGCGCCGGCCGCGAGGGCGATCGATCGCTCGCAGAGCCCGAGCGCCTCCTCGGGCGGCGCGATCGTGGTGAGCGTCCGCAGCGCGTGCGCCTCGCCCACGCGATCGTCCGCGGCGCGACAGAGCGCGCG
>CAYTJL010000059.1:0-29206 GCA_964437785.1 uncultured Polyangiaceae bacterium | reverse complement strand
TCCGCAGCGCGTGCGCCTCGCCCACGCGATCGTCCGCGGCGCGACAGAGCGCGCGCGCCTCTTCGAGCACCGCGCGCGCGCCCTCGCGATCGAGCGCGCGGCAGCGATCGATGCCCATTTGAATCATGGCCATCCGCTCGACCTCGCCCTCGCGTGATCGGCGCGCGAGATCGAGCGCCTCCTGGGTCGCCGCGACGCCGTCCGCGGTGCGCCCCGCGAGCCTCACGACCTGCGATCGGCGCAGCGCGATCCACGCGGCGACCTGCCCGTCCAACGCCATCGCGCACGCCGCGGCGATCGCGTCCTCGGCCGCGCGCATGTCGCCTCGCTCCGCGTGCGCGTAGCCGAGCTCGGCGTACGCGCGCGCCGTCAGATCCGTGTAGCCGGCCGCGCTCGCCCACGACGCGAGCAGCTCGAAGCGCGATCGCCGCGGCGCTGCGTCCGCGTGGCGCGCGCTCCAGAGCCCCGCGGAGAGCAGCGCCTCACACGCCTCGCGCGGCTTGCTCGCCCTGCGGAGATGTTGCGCGCGCTCCTCCTGCACGTCCTCGCGATCGACGAGCGGCGCGAGGGCCTTCGCCGCCGCGGCGTGGAGCGCGGGCGCTTCGTTTCGCGGCACGCTCTTGATGAGGTACTCGCGCAGGAGGTTGTGCTCCCAGACGTACGCGCCGGCCTCCACGCGCAGGAGGCCGACGCGCAGCGCGGTCGCGATCGCGGCGTCGAGCGACGGGCCGAGCTCGGCCGCGAGCGCCGCCGCGATTTCGAGGCTCGTCCTCCCGCGCACGATCGCGAGCGCCGCGAGCTCGCGCCGCTTCACGCCGGACTGCTCGACGCGCCGCTGGAACAAGGCCCCGATGTCGGCCGGGATCGTGGAGAGATCGACCGCGCGCGACAGGTGATAGCGGCCGCCCCGCCGCTTGATCGCGTCGGAGAGCACGAGCTGGCGAACGAGCTGCGTCGCGAAGAGCGGGTTGCCTTCGGAGCGGTTCGCCACGAGCGTCGCGAGCCTGTCGTCCACCTCCAAGAGCGCGCGCACGAGCCGCGTGGTCTCCGCGCCGCCGAGCATGCCGAGCGAGACGCGCACGTGGTTGCACGACGACGCGAGGGCTTCGAACGACGCGCGCGCGTCCTCCTCCGCGAGCCGCGCGGTCGCGAGCACGCACACGGGGATGTGCGACGCCGAGGTGGTGAGCGCGGTCACGAGGCGCTGCGCTTCGCCGCGGCTCCAGTGGACGTCGTCGAGCCACACGATCACCGGACGCAGGGTCGACGCGAGCGAGATCGCTTCGATCGCCGTGCGGATCGGCAGCTCGGCGTCGGGGGCCGCGTCGCGCGGCGGGCGCAGGAGCAGCTCGACCTCGCGCACGAAGGCGCGCGTCCGTTTGTCCGGCACGCGATCGAGCCAAAAATCGAGCCTCGCGCGCACCTCGGGCGGGCGCGCGCCGCGCGTGTCGAGCAGGTTCTCGAGCAGGCCGCGGAGCCCTTCGTCGCTCGCGCCGCCCTCGGACCACGAGGTCAACATCGGGTAGCAGAGGCCGGCTTGGACCGCGCGTTCGAGCGCCTCGCGCGCGAGGCGGCTCTTGCCCACGCCCGCGGGGCCGTCGATGAGCACGAACGTCGGGCGGCGCTCGACGATCGCCGTGCGCACCGCGCTCCACACGATGAGGCGCTCTTCTTGCCGGCCGAGCAGCGGCAGATCGCGCAGGCCAAAGAGCCCGTGCGCGCCGGCGGGGGGCTCGGGCTCTTCGGAGAAGAGCTGCTCGGCGCGCGCCGCCAGCGGCGAGGTGGGCGACTCCGACATCGGCGGGATCGAGGGCGAGACGCGCCTCGGCGCGGTCGGCGGATGCTCGATCGTCTGCGCCTCGTGGCGAGGGATGCGATGCGTGGCGACCTCGGAGATCGACACCTCGGAGGTCTCGACGCTCGATCGCGCGATCTCCTCGGCGTCCTCCGCAGGTTGGTTGAGCGAGGGCTCCAGCGCGTCGAGCGCGGCGAGCACGTCCGCGGCGTAGAGCGGGCGATCGCGCGGCTCGAGCGCGAGCATCTTGTCCACGAGATCGGGCAGCCCCGCGGGCACGTCGGGGATCGTGGGCACGAGCCGCGGCGGCGGGACCTGCAAGCGACGGATGAGCCCCGGGCGATCGGCGGCGCCTGGAAATGGCCGCTTTCCGGCGCACATTTCGAACGCGAGCGCGCCCACCGAGAAGAGATCGCTCCACGGGCCGAAGCGCTCGAACGTGCCCGAGCACTGCTCGGGGGCCATGTACTCGACGGTGCCGATCACCGCGTCGCGATCGAACCACCGCTCGACGCTGCGCCCGGGCCGCTTGATGCGCGCGACGCCGAAATCGAGCAGCGTGGTGCGCAGCTCGCCCCCGAGCGGCCGCTCGACGAGCACGTTCTCGGGCTTGATGTCGAGGTGCAGGACGCCGTGCGCGTGCGCGTACGCGAGCGCGTCGAGCAGGCGCCGCAGCACGTCGCGCACCACGGGCCAGCCTGGTTTTTGCAGCGTCGAGAGCGCGACGCCCTTGACGTTCTCCATCACGAGCAGCGCTGCGCCGCTGTCGTCGCGCAGCAGATCGAGCACGGCGACGATGCCTGGGTGACAGAGGCGCGCGACCGCGATCACCTCCGCGTGGAACAAACGCACCGCGCCGGGATCACGCAAAAACTCCGCGCGAACGGCCTTGATCGCGACGTCGCTCCCGCCCTCTTCGTCGCGGCACCGCCACACCTCGCCCATGCCGCCGCGACCGAGCAAGACCTCGGCGCGGTATCGGCCTGCGAGCAATGACCCCGCGACGATGCGCACGAGCGCATCATAACCGCCCTCGCCGGAGAGCGGCGCTGCGCGGTGTCACCCCGCGCGACAGCGGAGAAACGGCTAAAGCTGGCCGCTCTTGGCCTTGCCGAGCCAGAGGCGGACCTCGCGGTCGATCACCTCGATGGCCTTCTTTTGGAAGAGGCGCAGCACGAACGGGACGTCCAAGTCGAAGACGATGCTGCGCACCTGGATCTCGACGAAGCCCGCGAGCTTGATGCCCTTGGCGCTGAAGGACACGTCGGCGCGCATGTCGCCCGTCCATCGGAGCGTGGGATCGTATTCGGGGTAGCGCCCGCGATATTCAGCGAACGCGCGATCGGTGACCCGCTTTGCCGTGGCGAGATCGATGTCGTGCTCGATGGTGTGCTTCATAAACGCACGTCCGCGTTAGCGCGTATTGGGCGCTCGATCAATCGTCGTCCTCGTCGTCGTCATCATCCTCGTCGTCGTCGTCGTCGTCTTCGTCGTCCTCATCCCAATCGTCGTCGTCATCATCCTCGTCGTCGTCGTCGTCTTCGTCGTCTTCATCCCAATCGTCGTCGTCATCCTCGTCGTCGTCATCATCCTCGTCGTCTTCGCCCTCTTCTGCGTGCTCTTCCGCGCGGGGCTCTTCCGTTCGATCGACGTCGTCTTCACGATCGGGCTCGTCGTCCTCCGGCTTCGCTTGCTCGTCGGCGGGGGGCGCGGGCGCTTCGGGCGGGGGCGCCTCGGGATCGGGATCTTCGAACAAAGTAGGATCTTTCGGCGCGGGAGCGCGCATCTCGCCCTCGCCGCCCATGAGCCCTTGGTCCCCTTCGGGGGGCTCGAACGCGAAGGTCGGCTCCTCACCCATCTCGCGCTCGTAGGTCCTCCGCGACTCGTCGGTCAGCTCGGTGAACTCGCGCAGCGTGGGGAGATCCGCGATCGCCTTCAACCCGAACAGCTCCAAGAACTCGGCCGTGGTGCCGTAGAGCATCGGCCTGCCCGGCTCCTCGCGCTTGCCCAAGATCCTGACCATGTCGCGCTCCAAGAGCGACTTGAGCACCGCGCCCGAGTCCACGCCGCGGACGTCGTCGATCTCGGGCCTCGTGATGGGCTGGCGGTACGCCACGATCGCCAGCGTTTCGAGCTGCGCGCGCGTCATCTTCACGGGCTTCTTGGCGACCTGCTCGCGCACGAACGGCGCGTACGCGGGGCTCGTGCGGAACGTGAAGCCGCCCGCGACCTCGTCGAGCCGGAACCCACGGCCGTGATACTCGGCGACGAGCTCGACGAGCAGCGCCTTCACCATGCGGATCTCGGCCCTCGCGAGCCGCGCGATCTCCTTGGCGGGGAGCGGGTGCTCGGACGCGAAGACCAGCGCCTCGACCACGCCTTTGAGGTGCGATCGGACCACGTCGCGCGAGCCCAGCTCGGCGAGCTCGGGCGGCGGCGCGAGCCACTTGTGCGCCTTCTCGCGGAAGGCCTCGATCGCTTCGGCGTCACGCTTGATCGCGCGCTTGCCCTTGGTCGGATCGACCTTGGGCGGCGCGGGCGGCGCGGGCTTGGGCGGCCTCGTCGAGCGGAGCTTGACGACCTTCGCCGCCTCCTTGAGCACGGCGCGGAACCGCGCGTGGGCCGCGCGACGGAACGCGGTGAGCGCGCGCTTCGACGGCTTCTTGAGCGCGCGTTGCGGAGCCGGATCATCGGTGTCGTTCGCGACCTCGGGCGCGGGGTCGAGCGCCGTGACGTCGGCGGGGGCGAGCGCGCCGACGTCGATCGGCTCGTCGATGACGAGGGGCGCGCCGAGCTTGCCCCACGCGGCTGCGCGGAACGCGCCGAGCTCCTCTTCCTCCGTTCGCTCGGGCGCGTCGGCGCCGAGCCGGCCGCGCCTGCGACGTTTGTCCGGCCCCCGGCTCACGTTTCCTCGCGTTCCTCTTCGTCCTCGCTCGTCTCCGCCGGTGCAACGTCGTCGCGCGGCGTCTCCGCGGGTTGCTCTTCGTCAACGACGGGATCCACCGCCGAGGGCTCGGCGTAGCTCATCTCCGGCGGGGCCTCGGCCTCCACGGCGAGCTTGCCGTCCGCGCTCGTGACCTCCAGGTAGATCTCGGCGAGCGGCCCGGCTTGGTACACCTGGAGCAAGCGCAGCCTGCACATTTCGAGCAGCGCCAAGAACGTGATCACCAGATCGAAGCGCGTGAGGTTCTCGCCGAACGGAGCGAGCAGCTCCTCGAAGGTCATGCGCCGTCGCTCGCCGATGAGCTCGGTCAGCTCGACGATGCGATCGGTGATGCTGATGCGATCGAAGACGACCTCGTGGTTGAGCTTGACCTTGGTCTTCTTGAGGATCTTCTCGAACGCGTCGAACAGCGAGAAGACGGACGTCTTGGCGAACGGCGCGGGCCCGCTCGGCACGGGCTCGGAGCTGCCGCGCCCGAACACGTCGCGCCCGAGCGTGCCGCGCTCCGCGAGGTCGGCCGCCGCGGCTTTGTACTTTTGGTACTCGAGCAGCCTGCGGACGAGCTCCGCGCGCGGATCTTCCTCTTCTTCGCCCGGGAGCCCGTCGTCTTGGCCCTCGGGCGCGACGGGGAGCAGCATCTTCGATTTGATGTGCGCGAGCGTCGCGGCCATCACGAGGTACTCGCTCGCGACGTCGATCGACAGCTCACGCATCAGGTTCAGGTACGTGAGGAAGCGCTCGGTGACGAACGCGATGGGGATGTCGAGGATGTCGAGCTCGTGCTGCTGAATCAGGTGGAGCAGCAGGTCGAGCGGCCCTTCGAAGCCCGCCTTGGGGATTTCGAGCCGGTATTCGCCCTCGAACGATCGGTGCGTCTCGGGCGTGGGCTTGGGCGCTTCGGCCTGAGCGCCCTTCTTCGGCGCGTCCGCACGAGCCCGCTTTGCCCCTGCGGTGCGCGGCGACGTCACGGGACCTTGTACTTTCCGAAGGCGACGTGCCCGAAGCCGTCGATGTTGTTGACCACGTAGCTCGTGTAGAGCACGCCCGCTTTCCAGTGGATGCCCGTGTAGTCGCCGAGCCAATCGGACGACGAGCGCGCCTGCGTGAACAAGATCGGCTGGTGTACGAACACGCTCGGATCAGGCCCCATGGGCGAGCTCATGCGCGATCGGCGGAACGCGCCGTCGAAATCGCCGTCGAATTGGCCGGAGTAATAGACGAAGTCGATCGCGCCCGAGTCTTCGATGGTCATCTGCGGGTGGATGAAGAACGGCGCGGCGACCGAGTCTTGCACGTCGATGATCGTGTCGATCGACGCGCCCAAGTTAGGCGAGTGCGCGAGCCTGATTTGCGAGCTCTTGTCGGACTCGAATTCGCCGAGCTGATCCGGCGTGACGCCGTACATCACCCAGACCTCGTTGTCCTTCGCGACGCACGCGGGGTCGTCGAACGCGACGTTCTCGGAGCCGGGGTTGACGACGAGGGGCGGGCTCCACGTCGCGCCTTGATCGTCGCTGCCGGAGAGCTCGATGTCGACGCTGCTGCCCGTGAGCTTGATGAACGTCGCGTACACGCGGCTCCCTGCTTTGGGCGCGCAGGGCATCGCGAGGTTGCGGAAGACGAAGCCGTTTTGATCGTGCGCGATGAGCGATCGCTGCCAGTTGACGCCGTCGGTGCTCCGCGCCGCGACCATGTCGAGCGCGCCTCCCGCGCCGCTCGCGTCCTCGGCGCGCGCGTACGTGACGAGGATGGTGCCCGCGTTCGTGACGGTGATCCAAGGCTTGTCGAGCAACGTGTCGAGCGGCTCCATCGGATCGCTCGCTTCGAATGGCGGCTCGAACGCGGTCGATCCGGCGGGCGATCGCGACACGTAGACGTGCATGTCGCTCGGGAACTGCCCGTTGATGAAGTAGCCCACCCAGACCATGTAGAAGTTGCCCGCGGCGTCCGTGGCGATCACGGGATCGCTCGCGAGCTTGCCGCCGGGCGACGCGATCATCGAGGGCGCGGGGAACGAGCTGCCGTCGTTGGTCGAGACCACGTAGCCGATGGCCGAGTCCCCGTTGCCGCCCACGTCGATCCACGCGACGGCGACGCGGTTGTCGACGGACGCGGAGACGCTCGTCTCGGCTTGCAAGAACGAGTTGGGCGACTCCGAGATGGTCGGGTTGCCGACCATGCCGCTCGACGACGAGCTCGACGAGGACGAGCTCGATGAGCTGGAGCTCGACGATGACGACGAGCTCGACGAGGTTGAGCCCCCGCCTTCGCCGCCACCTCCTTCCCCGGGGGTGATCCTGTCGATGAGGGGAGTGCGGGCGCCGAAGCACGCCGCGATCGCGAACGGAGAAAGGAAGAGGAAGAGCTCTTTGCGCATCGTCCCTCTCCTCTCCTAGCCGAGTTTCGCCGCGGCAAGAACCGTTCTACGGCGACGGGCGGCTCAAGGCGCCCCGGGAGGCTTCCTGCCGAGCCCGACCAAAAAGATTTCGAGGCTGTTCGCGCGCGTCCCTTCGGGCCTGATGTTCCTCGCTTCGCGGAAGCCTGCGCGGAGCCGCGCGCGCGCCTCGGCGAAGGCGTCGCTCATGAAGAGCTTGCCCACGAACGAAGCCCCAGGCGCGCTGAGCGCTTCGGCGACCGCGAGCGCGCGCATGAACAGGTCGAAGCTCCGCGCTTGATCCGCCGATCGTTCGCCCGTGGTCGACGGCGCCATGTCCGAGAGGACCACGTCGTACGGCGCGAAGAGCGCGAGATCGTCGTTGGTGAGCGAGAGCGCGTCGCCCTGCTTGAACACCGCGTTTTGTCCGAGCGACGACGTCACCGCCGTCAGATCGATCGCGAGCAGCTTGCCCGAGGGCCCGATGCGGCCCGACGCGTACATCGACCACGATCCCGGCGCGGCGCCGAGATCGAGCACGCGTTGGCCCGGGCGCAGCAGCTTGACCCTGCGATCGATCTCTTCGAGCTTGAAGACGCTGCGCGCGGGGAAGCCGCGCGCCTTGGCTGCCTTGGTGAAGGAATCAGGCTTTTTATAGGGGTTCCGAGGTCCCCCCATCATCAAGCCTTCTTGCCGGCGTTCTTCTTCTTGACGGCGCCGCGGATGACGACGAGGCCGTTCTTCGAGCCGGGGACCGCGCCCTCGATGAGGAGCAAATCGTCCTCTTCGAGGATCTTCGCGACCTTGAGGTTGTGGCAGGTGACGGTCTCGTCGCCGTAGTGGCCGGGCATCTTGAGGCCGGGGAGCGTGCGACCGGGCGTCATGTTGGTGCCGATCGAGCCGCCGTGACGGAAGTACTCGTGCGTGCCGTGCGAGCCGACCGAGCCCGCGAAGTTCCACCGGCGCATGACGCCCGTGAAGCCGCGGCCGCGCGACGTGCCCTGCGCGTCGACGATTTGGCCGACCTGGAAGGTGCTCCCGAGGCTCACCTTCTGGCCGATCTCGAACGCCGCGACCTGCTCGGCCGGCGCGCGCATCTCGCGCACGTGCTGCTTGGGCGTCTGCCCCGCCTTCTTGAAGCCGCCGAGCGTGGGTTTGTTCACGCGCTTCTCGCGCCGCTCGCCGAGGCCGAGGATGAGCGCCGAGTAGCCGTCCTTCTCCTGCGTGCGCTTGCCGATGACCACGCAGCCCGCTTGCACCACGGTGCAGCGGAGGACCTCGCCCTTTTCGTCGAAGATCTGGGTCATCCCGATCTTCTTGCCGATGATGCCGGGGTTCTGATTCACGATGCGATGCCTCGTCCGCTCCAAGAGGGATGGTTCCGAACGAGCCCATTTTCATGGGCTCAACCGCCTCGTGCCTCGGGGAGAGCAGGTCCAGGAGCGAAGGACCGGGGCGGACGAGCCGCCGCACGATTTGGAAGGGCGCGCAGCATACTCAGCACGTTCTAAATGTCACGTTCGTTTTGTAACGTCGGGGCGTTGGTTCGCGCGCCTTTGCCGTTGCAGACCGCGCACGTGATGAGGCCGTTGGTCGTGACCACGCGGCCCTTGCCGTTGCACGCGGAGCACGCAGAGATGCCCGCGAGAGGAGGGCTCGAGCGGGCGACCGCTGGAGGGAGCGCTTGCACGGTTCGGCTGCGGGATTTGGGAGCCAGCGGGATGCCCGCTTCACGCAGCAAATTGGGGTCGGGCCGCATCATCACGGTCGTGCGCTGGCCTTCGCCGTCGGAGGGGCGATCGTCCGCGAGCCCTTCGTACGTCGAGGTGACCGCGCTCTCCGGCGGCGCGGAAGGTGGATTGATCGTGCGGATCGGCGCTGTGTCGCGCGAGGCCTCAGGAGCCTCGACGGGTTTGGGAGGGCTCTCCGCAGACGTGGACGATCGGCGTTCGAGCAGCGCCGTGCGCACGCCGTGGATCTCGTCGGCGATGATGGCGAGCGAGCGATCCAAGCGGATCGCGCGCCGCCCCTCCTCCTCGTGCTCGATTTGCCGCTCCGCAGCGCGGGATTTGTCGCGCTCGTGCTCGATGTCGGCGCGGCGATCGAAGCCCTCGCTCAACCCCTCGATCGCGCGTCGCAAGGCTGAAATCTCGCGCGCGTTCGCCCTCGCGAGCAGCCAGGCCGCGGTGAACATGGCGCCGAACACGATGATCGCCGCTCCGATCAACATTGGTCCCTCCGTCGGGACGATGGCTACCATCGTTGACGGATCCCTTCAAACGTTTACAAAGTTATCAAACGAGCCATGTTTGCGCTCGCTTCGGGATGGAGGGAGCGTGCGCGCATGACTCCCGCTCCCGAGGCGCCTTCGAGCGCGAAGGTGTTCGACCCCATTTGCGGGATGGCGGTCGATCCTTCCTCCGCGGAGGCGCGCGCCGAGCACGGCGGCAAGACCTTCTATTTTTGCTGCGACGGGTGCCGCGAGACGTTCCTCGAAGATCCTCAAAAGCACGCCGAGAACCCCGCGCCTCCGTTCGATTTGGGCTTCGATCTCCCGCCCATGCCGCCCGCGAGCGCAGGCGCGGCCGAGCCCGAGGGCGCCAAGGTCCCCGTCGAGGTGCCGCCCGCGATCGATCCCGTGTGCGGGATGAAGGTCCATAAAGACAAGGCGCGCGGCGAGCACGAGCACGCGGGCGTCACGTATCTGTTCTGCTCGGCGCGCTGCGCGGAGAGGTTCCGCGCCGAGCCCGATCGATTCCTCGCGAAGCGCGACGGCGCCGCGCCTCCGCGGGCCGAGCCCGCGCGCGCGGCTGCCCCCGGCGCCACGTACGTCTGCCCGATGGACCCCGAGGTGATCGAGGACAAACCCGGGCCGTGCCGCGTCTGCGGCATGGAGCTGGAGCCTTCGGCGCCGTCGATCGAGGACGAAGGACCGAGCGCCGAAGCCCTCGATTTCAAGCGCCGTTTCCTCGTCGCGCTCGCGCTGGGCGCGCCGGTCTTCGCGCTCGGCATGGCCGAGATGGTGCCCGCGCTCGCGGCCGTCGCGCACCGGCTCGGGTCGTGGTCGCGATGGATCCAGCTCGCGCTCTCGGCGCCCGTGGTGCTCTGGTCGGGCGCGCCGTTCGTCGCCCGCGCGTGGACGTCGCTGCGCGAGCGGCGCGCGAACATGTTCACGCTGATCGCGCTCGGCACCGGCGCGGCCTTTCTTTACAGCGCGGCGGCGACCGTCGCGCCGTCGTGGTTGCCCGCGGCCGCGCGCTCGTCGCACGGCGGCGCGCCCGCGGTGTACTTCGAGTCCGCGGTCGTGATCATCGCGCTCGTGCTGCTCGGCCAGCTCCTCGAGCACCGCGCGCGACGGCGAACGGGCGACGCGCTCCGCGCGCTCGCGCGCCTCCTGCCCAAGACCGCGCGCCGCGTGACGAGCGCGGGCGCCGACGAGGACGTCGCGATCGACGCGGTCCGCGCGGGCGATCGGCTGCGCGTGCGGCCGGGCGAGGCGATCCCCGTCGACGGCGTCGTGCTCGAAGGGCGATCGACCATCGACGAGTCCGCGATCACGGGCGAGCCGATCCCCGTCGAACGAGCCGCGGGCGACGCGGTCACCGCGGGCACGATGAACGGCGCGGGGGGCCTCGTGATGCGCGCCGATCGCGTGGGCCAAGAGACGCTGCTCGGCCGCGTCGTCGCGCTCGTCGCCGAGGCGCAGCGGAGCCGCGCGCCGATCCAAGCCGTGGCCGATCGCGTGTCGGCGATCTTCGTCCCCGCCGTGATCGCGGTCGCGACGCTGTCGTTCGCGGTGTGGGCGATGGTCGGCCCGGAGCCGCGGATCGCGTACGCGATCGTGAGCGCGGTGAGCGTGCTCATCATCGCGTGCCCCTGCGCGCTCGGCCTCGCGACGCCGATGTCGATCATGGTCGCGGTGGGGCGCGGCGCGCGCGCGGGCGTGCTCATCAAGAACGCCGAGGCGATCGAGGCGCTCGCGCGTGTCGACACGATCGTCGTCGACAAGACGGGCACCCTCACGCGAGGTTCTCCCGAGGTAAAGCGCGTGATCGCGATCGACGGCGCGGAGGAGGGCGACGTGCTCCTGCTCGCCGCGAGCCTCGCGCGCGCGAGCGAGCACCCGCTCTCCGCGGCGATCGCGCGCGAGGCCGCGCGCCGCGGCGTGGCGTTGAAGGAGCCCTCGTCCTTCGAAGCGAAGCCCGGGCGCGGGGCGATCGGCGAGGTCGCGGGCAAGCGCGTCGCCATCGGCAACGCGCGGCTCTTCGCCGAGGCGGGCATCGACGCGCGCGCGATCGAGGCCGAGGCCGATCGCGCGCGACGCGCGGGCGAGACCGCGATCTTGATCGCGATCGACGGCCGCGCGGCGGGCGTCGTCGGCGCGATCGATCCGCCGCGACGAGGCGCAAAAGAGGCTGTGGACGCGCTCGCGCGCGAGGGCGTCCGCGTCGTGATGGCGACGGGCGACAACGCCGTCACCGCCGATCACGTCGCGCGCGCGATCGGGATCCGCGAGGTCGTCGCGTCGGTGCTCCCCGGGGACAAGCGCGCGATCGTCGAGCGCCTCCGCGGCGAAGGGCGCGTGGTCGCGATGGCCGGCGACGGCGTGAACGACGCGCCCGCGCTCGCCGCGGCCGACGTCGGCGTCGCGATGGGCACGGGCACCGAGGTCGCGCTCGCGAGCGCGTCGGTCACGCTCGTCAAGGGCGACATCGGCGCGCTCGTCCGCGCGATCCATCTCGGCCGCGCGGCGATGCGCAACGTCCGGCAAAACCTGGCGTTCGCGTTCCTCTACAACGGCCTCGGCGTGCCGCTCGCGGCGGGCTTGCTCTACCCGATCTTCGGCCTCGTCTTGAGCCCGATGATCGCGAGCGCGGCGATGAGCCTCTCGTCGCTCTCGGTCATCGTGAACGCGCTCCGGCTGCGCGACGCGGATCTCTGATCAAGGCTAAAATCAGGGCGAATCGAGCACGAACGCGCCCTCGTCCGTGCAGTGCGCGACGCCGCGCCATCCATCGGCGGTGCACAAATAAAAATCGAGGCAGCCCGTCGCGCACGCGGTCTCCGCGCAAGGCTCGGCTGCGTTCGCCGGGCAATCCGGGTCTTGCAGATCGGGGGTGCAGCCCGCGCTCTCGTCCGTGTGATCGATCCCCGTCGGCGAGCACGCGTCGGGCCCCGCGTCGCCCGCGTCCGTCGCGCCGCCGCCCGATCCATCCGCGCCCGCGTCGTGCGCGCCGCACGTCGTGACCACGGTCCACGCGCCCTCGACGCAGTCGTAGAGCGCGGCGCAGGAGAGGTCGTCGCACGAGCCTCCGCGTCCGATCGGGCAGCCGTCGTCCGGGATCTGGCCGCACGGGATCGCCTCGGGAAACTCTTGGCACGACGCCCACGCGATCGCGATTGGGCCTAGAAAACAAGCCACCCAGCGCATCGGAGGCACCGTAGCAGAACAATGGATTACCATGCGCGCCATGCGTGCCTGCGCCACCGTCAACGCCGCCGTCCTCGGCCTCGCCCTCTCCGTCGGCTCCTTCGCCGCATGCTCCTCGGGATCGAGCACGTCCGCCAACGCGCCCGACAACGCCGCGCCGAGCGCCGATCCGACGGCCCCCGTGGCCTCGGCGACCGCGCACGCGCCGCCTCCCACGGGCGCCCCGCAGAGCACCATCACCAACGAGCCGCCCGACGGCGGGGTCGTGATGAACAACGCGCAGACCGCGGCGGACGCGGGCGCGAGCGATCGCTTTCAGCCCATGGTCGACGCGGTCAAGGCGAACCGGGACGACTTCCGAAAGTGCTTCGATCAATGGTCCGCGAAGAACCCGGGCCGCGACGGCAAGGTCGTGTACGTGTGGAGCCTCAAGCCCGACGGCTCGCTCATGAGCTCGCAGATCGACGTCGCGAAGAGCACCGTCGCGGGGAGCGACATCGAGGCGTGCTTCGCGGCGATCGCGAAGAAGATGGCGTACCCCAAGTCGCCCTCGGGCAAAGAGACCAAGTTCACGTACCCGTTCGACTTCAAGGCGCACAACAAGTAAGCGCGGGCGCACGTGTCGAACGACGCAGCCAACGCACCTCGGAACGCTTACGCGGAGCTCCTGCGCGACACGCGCGGGCTTCGTCGCGAGCAGCAGCAGGCGCGCGAGGCGTGGTTCGCGCGGCTCGCCGCCGACAAAAAAGAGGAGACGCTCTTCGAGCTCGAGATCTTGCTGAAGGGCCTCGCGTGCTTCGCGAACCCGCGCAACCACGCGGGCGCCGCGCGGCGCCAGATGATCGTCTCGCTCGATTTTCGCGAGCACCTCGCGCACGCCCGCGACGCGATGGCGCGCGTGGTCCACCTGTCGCGCGCGATGCTCGGCGACAAAGACAAAGCGTTCGTGTTCCAGCGCTATTTGGAGACGATGTTGCCCGAGGACACCGCGCGCACGCGGCTCTTGCACGCGTCCCTCGCGCAGGAGTCGCCGGAGGCGAGCCTCTTCTTCTTGCGGCACGGCTTCACGAACCTCATCGAGGTGACGAACGGCCTCCTGCGCTTGCCGCGCGTCAACTTCCGCTTGTTCTACGCTGGCCTCACCACCGGCATGCGCGAGATCGCGCAGAGCGCGTTCTTCAACCCGCTCTCCGCGCTCGAGTTCCGCCCCGAGTTCGATCGCATCCCGTCGCCGCAGGTGCTCGAGCTCATCCAGAGCATCCCCGGCGAGCAGGCGCACCGCCTCGTCGCGCTGACGTTCCTCTCGCTCTTTCGGATGCTCCGCTACCTCAAGCTCATCGACGCGATCGCGCTCGATCACACCGATCGACGCGTGGGTGGCCGGGCCTTCTTGGTGCTCGCGGTGCTCCGCAGCGACGCGCGCGCGCTCGCCAACTACCTGCGGCGGAGGGCCGGCGGCCTGCTCGCCGAGAGCTTCGAGCGCGAGATCTTTCGCTACAAAGCGTCGGAGATCGGCGCGCGCAGCGAGGAGCTCGCGCGCGAGGGTGATCGCCTCATCGCGATCAAGGCCGCGCTCGCGGGGCTCGCCGCGAGCCTCCGCCTCGAGATGCGCCGGACGTTCGAGAACGATCTGCCGACCGCGGACGCGGGCACGCCCGAGCACGAGCTGCGGCAACGCCTCCAGCGGGTCACGGGCAACCTGCGGCCGGCGTTCCAGAACGCGATCTTGTTCTTCGCCAAGTCGCTCGGCGCGTCGCTCGAAGGCGGCCGCGTGTTCGACGATCAAGCGGCGCGCAGGGCGACGAGCGAGCGGCTACGGCGCGACGTTTGGATGTTCGCGCAGATCGCGCGCGCGTTCGCGAGCAAGGCGCGGCACGCCGAGGCCGCGTCGGACACGTGGGGCACGCTCGCGAGCTTCGCGTTCGTGCGTGAGTTCCTCTCGTACTTCCGCGCGATGGGCTATCCGCTCCTGCGCGTCGGCGATTACCCGCGCGTCGACGCGTTCATGGACGCGATGAGCGCGCTCTCGGAGACCGATCTGCTCGACCCCGCGCGGCTCGGCGCCGCGGCGGTCGAGTGCGAGGCGTTCTACGATTTTCTGACGCAGCTCTTCGAACAGATCTCGCTGCGCGAGGAGCTCGCGGGCAACGCCTTCGATCGCAGGGCCGCGGCGCGCGCGCTCAAGCTGTATCTGGGCGCGTGACGCGCGCGCCGTGCCGCCACAAGAGCGCCGACACCACGAGCGCCGCGGGCAGGAGGTACATGCCCGCGGTGAGGCCGCGACCGCCCGTGCAGATCTCCTTTGCGTCGTGGTATCCGTCCGCGATCACGCCGATGAGCGGCGGCGAGATGAGATCGCCGAGCAGGTGGATCAAGAAGATCGACAGCGCCATCGCGCTCGCGCGCGCCGCGGGCGGAGCCGACAGGAGGATCGCCGCGTTGGTGGGCGAGACGCTCGCGAAGATCGCGAGCTCCGCGAGCGCGAGCCCGACGATGAAGCCCACCGGGGTCGGCATCGCGATCGCCGCGAGCGCGAACGGCGCGGCGATCGCGCTCGACCACGCGCACACGCGCAGCGAAGCGCGCACGCGATCACCCGGCACGCGATCGGCGATGACGCCGCCGAGCGCGGTCCCCGCGAGGCCCGTCACGACCGTGACCGCGCCGAAGATTTTGTTGCCCGACGCGAGCTCCATGCAGAGCTTGCGCGAGAGGAACGGCGCGGCCCACGAGGTGAAGCCGCCGAGCGCGAACGTCTGCGCGACGTACCCGAGCGCCGCGAACCGATACGATCGATCGCGGAACAGCGCGACGAAGGTCGACATCGATCCGACCTCGGCCTTGCTCGTGCGCTGAGGCTCGCGGATGAGCAGCACCGTGAGCGCGAGGAGCACGCCCGGGCCGCCCGCGATGAAGAACGCGTTTCGCCAGCCGAAGCGCGGTTCGAGCAATCCGCCGAGCACGTAGCCGAGCGCGGCGCCGACCGGCGTCGCCGTGTAGAAGATCGCGAGGTAGCGGTTCTTCTTCTCGGGCTCGACGAGGTCGTCGATGATCGTGGGGCTCAGCGTCGCGTAGCTCGCCTCGCCGACGCCGACCGCGACGCGCGCCCAGAACATCGACCAGAACCCCGTCGTGAGCCCCGAGGCGACCGTGGCGACGGACCAGAGCACGACGCCCGTGGTGATGAGACCCTTGCGCGGCAGCCGATCACCGAGCGCCCCGAAGATCGGGCTCGTGATCATGTAGCCGACCATGAACGCCGTCTCGACCACGCCGAGCGCGCCGTCGCTGAGATCGAATTCCTTTTGGAATCGCGGCCCGACCGCCATCACGAGGAAGCGATCGATGTAGTTGATCAGGTTCAGCGCCGTGAGCAGGGCGATGATGGCGGCGCGGCTCGTGATCACAGGGGCACAAAAAAAGAACGGACAGCCTTCGCTGTCCACTCTTTCTCGGAAATTGAGCTGAGTCGTGTCGACGGCGTGAGCAACCGCTCGTCTCGGCCCTCACTCGCTCGCAACGCCGGCCTCGCGCGACCGAACGTTCCTTGAACTGATCCAGCGCGAAACGCGCCTTCGTTGCGACGAGGACCAACCCGCGCGACCGAAGCTCGCGAGCCTAAAGCCGCGACCTCGCAGCGGGTAGTCTCCAGAGCGAACGTCTACGCGTGTGTACGCTGTGCTCCGCAGTCAACCCTGTTCAACTCATTCCGATTCGTCCATCGACGCCGCGGCCGGGGCTGCGGGCGCCGGAGCGGCCTTGCTGCCCCGTGGAGAAGCGGCCTTCTTGGACGACGCGCGCTTGCCAGCCGTCTTGGCGCGCTTCGGGGCCGCGCGCTTGGCGCCGGCGGTGCGCTTCGTCGCAGCGCGCTTGGTGGTCTTCTTCGCGGCGGCGCGCTTGGTGGTCTTCTTGGCCGCCGTGCTGCGCTTGGCCGCCGTCTTCTTTGCGGGCTTCTTCGCGACCTTGGCAGCTTTGCCAGCAGCGGGCTTCTTCGCGGTCTTGGTGACCTTCTTGGCGGCCTTCTTGGCGGTCTTCTTCGCAGCCATGGGAAATCCTCCTAGGTGCCTCGCATCACGGAACACTTCTATACGTCGCGTGCCAGGCAACAGATGTTGCAGGACATATATTGCCACGCATGGTGATGCGTCAAGGCAAATCTTGCGGCCTCTCCGGCGAGCGTTCCCAGGAAACCTGTCAGGAGGTCCGCAAGCGTTGCAGAGGAGAACGCCGGATCAGCCCATCTTCCCCTTCAATTTCCAGCCTTTTGTGCTCACCGGAAGAGGCGCTTCGCCCAATCGAGCGGCGTCGATTGGTTGCTTTCCTCTTGACAAATTGTAGGCGTTGTAATTGAGACCGGCGCAACACCGATCCCGAGGTGCGCCCGAGCTTGCCGAGGGGGCGGCCGCAGCTGTACGTTCGGCGCGCATGTTTGCCCGCTCCCGCGCTCTTCGCTGCACCCTCGCGCTGATCGCGGCCTCGGTCGCCGGCTGTGGTCACAGCGAGGACGAATGGCGGGCCAAGGTGCGCGAGGCGGAGGACCTTCGCGGTCAGCTCGCGACGGAGCAGGCGCTCGCGAAGAAGACCAAGGCCGAGCTCGACGAGACCTCGGTGCGCGCCGAGAGCTTGTCGCAAAAGCTCCGCGCCGCGGGCGTCGACGTCGATCGCGTGGGCGCGGGCGTCGAGGAGCAGGCCCGCGCGCTCGAGCTGATGCGCGTGCGCAAGGAGCAGCTCGCGGCGTTCAAGAAGCGCCACGAGGCGCTCAAGAAGAGGCTCGCGCAGGTGAGCGGCGTGAGCGTCGTCGTCGCGCAGGGCAAGCTCGTGATCCGCATCGCCGACGACGCGCTCTTCGAACGCGGACGCGAGGTGATCACCAAGGACGGCGGCAAGCTGGTCAAGCAGATCGGCGACGCGATCCGCGGCGATGGATCGCTCGCGCAGCGATCGTTTCAGGTGGTGGGTCACGCCGAGAAGGGCGCGTCGCCCGGCCGCCACAAAGATCTCTGGGGGGAGAGCGCGGCGCGCGCGCGCGAGGTGCTCGCGATCCTCGCGCAGCCCGCCGATCGCGCGGGCGGCGGGCTCGACGCGGCTCGCCTCAGCGTCGCTGGGCGCGGCGACGCTGAGCCTCTCGACGTTGGTCGCGACTCCGCGTTCGCGGGTCGCTCGAGCGACAAGAGCAAGGCCTCGCGGCGCGTCGAGATCGTGATGGCGCCGAGCCCCGAAGAGGTGCTCGCGTTCGAGGTCGAGAAGCCGTGAGCGAGCGCGTCGCGGCGATCGACATCGGCACCAACTCGGTGCTGCTCCTCGTCGCGGAGCGGCGCGGCGGCGAGGTCGCTCCGGTCGTCGAGCGCGCGACCATCACGCGCCTCGGCAAGGGCGTCGACAAGACCCGCGCGCTCGATCCGCTCGCGATCGATCGCACGCTCGCGTGCCTCTCCGACTACGCGACGGTGATGCGCGCCGAGGGCGTCGCGCGCGTCGACGCGGTCGGCACGAGCGCGCTGCGCGACGCGCAGGGCGGCGCAGATTTCATCGCGCGCGCGAGGGAGATCCTCGGCGTCGCGCCGCGCGTGATCTCGGGGCAGGAGGAGGCGCGGCTCACGTTCGCCGGAGCGCTCGCGGGGATCCCGCACGCGGACGAGCCCGTGCTCGTCTACGACATCGGCGGGGGCAGCACCGAGATCATCATGGGAGGCGGCGGCGAGGCCCCGCGCGGCGTGAGCGTCGACGTGGGGAGCGTGCGGCTCACCGAGCGACACGTTCGGAGCGATCCTCCGAGCGCCGCGGAGCTCGACGCGATCGCCGCGGATGTTCGAAGGGCGCTCGCGACCGCAAAAACAAGCCTCGGAGCGCTCGTGCCCGCGCGGCTCGTGGGGGTGGCCGGCACGGTGACGACGATCGCCGCGTTCGTGAACGACGTCGCGCCGTACGACGCCACGCGGGTGCACGGCTCGCGGCTCACCGCGCGTGAGGTCGACGACGCGCTCGCTCGGCTCGCCGCGATGCCGCTCGCGGATCGCCGCGCAGAGCGCGCGATCGAGCCCGCGCGCGCGGACGTCATCGTCGCGGGCGCCGTGATCGCGCGCGAGGTGATCCGGTGGGCTGAGCGCGACGCGACGTGGATCTCGGATCGCGGCGTCCGCTGGGGCCTCGCGCTCGAGATGGTCTGAGCCGCGCGCTCATCGCGGGCTGAGCGCCGCGGGCGCTGGGCGCTCGGAGAGAGGCGCGGACAAGAGCCTGCCCGCCGCGAGGCCGAGCGCGAAGATCCCGACCGCGAGCACAGGGCCGAGCGCGTGCGATCGCGCGCGCGGGCCTGCGATCGACCTCGATCGTCGATGTGCGCGCGGCATCTCACGATGCCTCTTCGCGAGCTCGCCGCGCGGTTCGAGGGCCGGCGCCGCCTCCTGCGCGACGTCGCTCATCGCGCGACGCAGCGCCTCCGCCATCTCGGCCGCGCTCTGAAATCGCTCCGCCGGCGACTTCGCCAGCGCGCGCATGATCACCGCCTCGATCGCGCGCGGGATGGCCTGCGGAGCGAAGCGCGAAGGAGGCGGCGGCGCGCGATCCAAGTGCGCGTACCGCAGCGCGATCGGATCGCCGTTCGTGTCGTCGAACGGACCGCGCCCCGCGACGAGCTCGTAGAGCACGAGGCCTGCGGCGTACACGTCCGTCCGCGCGTCGATCGATCGACCGGCGCATTGCTCCGGCGCCATCGTCCGCGGCGTGCCCGGCGACCCTCCGGGCAACGTGCGCCCACCGCCCGGATGCTTGGCGACGCCAAAATCGAGGATTTTGACGCGCCCGTCGTCGCACAAGAAGAGGTTCTCGAGCTTCACGTCGCGGTGGACGATCCCCGCGGCGTGCGCGGCCGCGAGGCCATCGAGCGCCTGCGCGACGAGGCCCGCCGCGATGCGCGACTCGATGACCGCGAAGCGCGAGAGCTCGCGCCGGAGGTCCCTCCCCGCGAGGAGCGGCATCGCAAAGTACAGCCTCTTTCCCGGTGTTTCTCCGAGATCGAAGACCTCGACCAAGTTGTCGTGACAGAGCCTCGCGAGCGCGCGCGCCTCGTCGCGCATGCGCGCCGCGAGATCGGGGCGATCGTCGTGCTCGCGATGGAGCACCTTCAGCGCGCAGCGGATGCCGAGCTCGACGTGCTCCGCCTCGAACACCTCGCCCATGCCGCCCGCGCCCAAGCGCTGGAGCAAGAGGTACGGCGTGCCGGGGACGCGCGCGCCGGGCGCGAGGACCTCGGCCAACGCCGCGCCCCACGGCGGCGCCGCGCCCCTCCGCACTTCGACGAGCGTCGGCTCACTCCACCCTTCGAGATCGGGCCTCGCGACGTCGACGCCTTCCATCACGCGGCCTCCGCGGTCACGGCCACGGCGGCGGGGGCGGTGCGCGCGAGCGCTCGCCTCTTCCGCGCGAGCTCGCACGCATACGCGCGTTCGAGCACCGCCGCGAACGCGCTCGCCGACGGCCAACGCCTCGCAGGGGCCTTCGAGATGGCGCGCGCGATCGCGTGATCGAGCTCGACCGAAACGTCCGCGATCGCGCGGAGGCGGATCGGCTGCGCGTCGAGGTGCGCGCGCACCAGATCGAGCGGAGAGGACCCCTCGAAAGGCCCGCGCCCTGCGATCGATTCGAAGAGCGTGATGCCCATCGCGTACACGTCGGTCCGCTCGTCCAGCTTGCCGGCCAAGATTTGCTCCGGCGCGAGGTAGCCGGGGGCGCCGGTGAAGAACGAGCCCTCGGTGCTGCGCGCCCCGTGCACCGAGGCGAGCCCCGAGTCGAGCAGAAGGCACTTGGCGCTCCCCGCGCCCGGCGGCACGACCCTCGGCAAGAACAGGTTTTGAGGCTTGATGGCGCGGTGGATGAGCCCCGCTCGATGGACCGCCGAGAGCCCCTCCAGCGCGTCGCGCACGATCGCGCACGCGAAGAGCGAAGAGACTTGGCCGCTCCGCGTGAGCCTCTGCCGCAGCGTCTCACCGGAGACATAAGGCATCACCAAATAAGGTCTCCCGTCCGTGGTTGTCCCGACCTCGATGACCCGAACCACGTTGGGATGGTGGACGAGCGAGAGGGCGCGCGCCTCGCTCGCGAAGCGCCGAATCACGTCGGGCGCGTCGAGGAACGCAGGCCGAAGCACCTTGACCACACAGCGGTCCCCGCGATCGCTCCGCGCCTCGTAGACCTCCGAGGATCGGCCCGCGCCCATGCGCCGGAGCACGCGAAAGGGCGCGCCCGGGAGCGGATCCAGCGAGGAAAGCGCGACCGCAGCAGGAGCCGAGACGTCCGACAGACACGTTGCCGAGATGATGGATTGCATAGCCATGAGACCTCCTCCCCGCGGATCACCCTCCGCGGCGCTCATGTCTGTTGTTCGAAGCGGGGAAGAACGAAGTTGCTCGAATTGGGATCTTTTTTTCGAGCCCGCGATCGAGGTGAAGATACGTTTAGGTGTGGATAAGCTGAGGACGGCGCTCAGACCGCGATGGGGATCCCGTGGCTCCGATCGTCGGTGAGGATCTCGAACGCCGCCCGGCAGCGCGAGGTCAAACGCTCCTCGCGACCGCGCCGCTGGACGACGAGCGAGCAGCCCGCGATTTTGCTGTTCAAGCAGTGTTTGAAGCCGCCCGGCGGGTTCGCGTACGAGAGCCCTACGAAGTCCCGTGCGCTCGCCTCAATCGTGCCTTCGACGGAGATGTCGTCGCCGCGCGATCGGAAGCTCCACGTGAAGTATTCGAATGATCCGTGCGCCTTCACCGCTTGACCAATCGTGTTGAGCGCGTGCTCCTCGCCGTCGTGGCGCAGCACCATCGGGGTGAGCCGGGGCGTCCACAAGGGGCCGAAGCGGAGGCGCGCGGTCGCGACCTCCAAGAAGCTCGCGGGGTGATCGTCGAAGCCCGCGACTTGCCCCCACGCGTAATGGTCCGTGTGCTTTTGCCCCCAATTATGGTTCTGGCTGCCGGGCCAACCCTCGACGGAGATGGGTTTGCCGTCCACCGTGATGGTGCCTTTGAAGGTCGCGAAGGGCACGCTCACGAGGCTCTTGGCCTTGGGCAGAGGCGCCGTGTAGAGCGGGACAGGCTGGAGGAAGAGCGGATCCGCCTCGCCCTCGTACGCGAGCTCCCACGTGATGACGTGACCGCCCGAATACGACTCTCCGCGCAGCTCTCGATCGTTGAGCTCGGCGCCGCCCATGATGACGCGGAGCGCGCCGCGATCGAAGAGCGCTTGTGTCATGGGCACCTCGCGCTTGACCGCGACGTGCTCGCCGGTCTCGCCGTTGAAGACGATGGCCCAGAGCTCGCCGCGCGCGAAATCCGGCCTGCCCTCGGGGCTCGTCATCGCATAACGAATCCAGAGCGCGAGCGGGCGTGAAGGGTGGTTGGCGCGGAGGAAGAAGCTCTCGTAGTGGCCTTTGCGCTGCCCCGGGACGTACCGCGCGTGGTTGGCGGTCCGCCTCGCCGTGCTGAGATCGAGGGCCATATCGCTGCTCCGATCGCCGCGCTACGCGCTGCGCTCCACCACGTAACCCACGAAGAACGGACCCATCTTTTGGATGTATTCGGAGGTCTGTTTGGTCTTTCGCATCGTCTGCACGAGGTGCGAGAGGGGGTGGAGATCGCGGCCTACGAGCCCGATCACGAACTCATTGTCGGACGCGTCGATGCCGTGGCACGCGAGGCGGATGTCGTGGGCGAGCTCCTTTTGGCCGTACGCAAAGCCGATCTGCGCGTGCTCGCGCAAGATGGAGCTCTGCTCCTGCGGCTCCAGCCGCGCGAACGCGCCGGTGCGGCGGAGCGGATACCAAACGTGCCACGGCGAGGTCTCGTCGAGGACGTTCTTCACGGGCTTTTCGAGCAGCCAAAACGCGAGATCGGGCTCGTGGCCCGAGCTGTACGTGCGGCCGATCATCGTCATCTCGGGGCGGAGCTTTACGTGGTAGAGCAGCCCGGCCGAAAAGAGCGGCCGCACCGCGCGCACGAAATGCGCCGGATCTTCGCTCCACGTGACGAGCCCGACGCCGCGCGGGCCGTTCGCGTCCGCATAGACCACGCCGGGCACGCGCCGATCGCGCAGGAGCGCGCCGAGCTGCTTGCTCACCTCGGAGGCGTCCGCGCCCTCCGGCACGTCGAACACCAAGAGCTGCATGAAGAGCCGGCGGTTCATCGCTTGGCGAACGCCGTCTTTTTTGCCGCCATATTCGGTGACGTCGATGTCGGGCAGGCCCGCGGTGAGGGACGCGGGCGGGCCGGCGGGCGCGGGCGGACCGGCGGGCGCAGGCTGATCGGGAGAGTGGCTGTGGCTGCTTTGGCTCATTGCGCGCGCAGCATAGCGCGCCTGGTGCACGGCGATGCGAGGTCTCTTGTTCTTGACGCGTCGCGAGGGTTACCCCACCCTCCGGCCTCGCCCATGCCCAAGGTCACCTTCGTCAACGAGCACCGCACCGTCGAGGTCGAGGCCGGACGCACCATCAAGCAGATCGCTTCGGAGCTCGGGATCGCCGTCTGCCGCGAGGCGTTCATCGGCACCGGCATCGGCGATTACACCGTTTGGGTCAAAGGCGCCGAGGGCGCGCTCTCGCCGCCGGGCCTCCTCGAAAGGCTGATGGGCGCAAAGGGCTGGAAGCGCTTCGCGAACCGCGCGCAGGTCCTCGGCGACGTCGAGATCTTCACGCAAGCAGGCATCGGCGAGCGGCTCCGCGCGCCGAGGCCCGTCGGCGCTCCGCCCAACCCTTCCAAGGATTCGAACGCGAAGCGCAAGCCGGTCGACGCGTCGGGCAGCGCGGCGTTCCCGTATGGAAGCCCGCTCGCCGTCGGCCAAGGCAAGCGCGAGGCGATCGCGCGCAGCACCGGCAAAGCAGGCGCCGCCAAGGGTGGCAAGGCCGCCGCCGCGGCCGCAGAAGAGTCGGAAGAGGGCGACGAATAACGGTGCGCCCGCGCGTCGTCGTCATCGGCGGGGGCGCGATCGGGTGCGGGTGCGCGCTCGCGTTGATCGATCGCGGCGCCCACGTGATCGTCCTCGAACGCGGAGGTGATCGCTTCGAAGAGCCGGGGGCGACCGGCGTCGCTTCGTGGGCCGCCGCCGGGATGATCGCCGCGCAGGTCGAGCGCCTGCCCGACGGACCGCTCAGCAGGCTGTGCATCGCGAGCCGCGCGATCTACGCCGATTGGGCGCGCGATCTCGTGGAGCGATCGGGCGTGAGCGTGGGCCTCGCGACGATGGGCGTGATCCACGCCGCGTTCGCGAACGAAGAGCTCGATCGCCACGCGGGCGAGGTCGCGTGGCACAAGGCCGCCGGCCTCCGCGTCGAGCGCGTGGGCCCGCGCGAGGCGCTCGCGATCGAGCCCGCGCTGTCGGAGCACATCGCCGGCGCGCTCTACATGCCCGACGAAATCCGCGTGGATCCGCCGTCGGTGGTGCGCGCGTTGCGCGCCGCGATTGAGCGAACGGGCGCTTCGATCCGGCTCGGCGCGAAGGTCACGGGCGTGCGCGGGCGAAGCGTGACGCTCGAAGGCGGCGAGGTCATCGAGGCGGACGCGGTCGTCCTCGCGGCGGGGAGCTGGTCATCGCGCGTTGAGGGAGGGCCGCTCGACGAAGGGTCGATTGAGCCTGCGCGCGGCCAAATCGTCGAGCTCTCGTTCGATGCACCGCCGCTGCGCACCATGGTGCACGCGACGGGTTGTTACCTCTCCCCGCGCGACGACGGCCGCGTGCTCGTCGGCTCCACGGTCGAGCGCGTGGGCTTCACGCTCGGCACCACCGCCGAGGCCGTGAGCAAGCTGCTCTCGGAGGCGATGAGGCTTTGCCCGAGCTTCGCGCGGGCGAGCGTGCGGCGTGCGTGGTCGGGCCTCCGGCCGAAGCCCCAAGGCGAGCTGCCGTACATCGGATCGACCGACGAAAAAGGGCTCTTCGTAGCGACAGGCCATCACCGCAACGGCATGTTGCTCGCGCCGATCACCGGCGCCGCGATCGCGGCCATGGTCATGGGCGAGGCGCCGTCGATCGACGTGGCGGCGTTCGATCCGCGCCGCGCCGCGCGCCGCTGATCGCCGGTTTTTGGCGCCTTTTGGGGGCGCGCGGTACCCTTCGCGCATGGTGCGCCTGCGTCGCCGCTTGCTCATGCTCGCGGTCTTCTTGTTGATCCTCACCGCGGCCGGCGCCGCGCTCCCGTATTTCGGTTTAGAGCTGCTCCCGCCGCACACCGCCAAGCGATCGGGCGCGATCATGGACGACGGGCTCCGCCGCGCGGTCGACGAGGCCATCGACGGATCGCCGATCAAGACGGTGGACGACGCGCGGGACTTCGCCCTCTCCGCGACCGACGGGCTCTTTCATTTTGGCCTGAATCACGCGACGAACATGAGGTTCTCGGCCTCGGAGCGCGAGGCCAACTGCATCGAATACGCCGCGCTCTACGCGAAGATCTTCGACCGCGTCGCCGAGAAGAAGAAGCTCTCGGCCAAGGCGTTCGCGGTCCACAGCGGCAAGGCGCGGCTCTTCGGCAAGGCCGTCCCCATGCGCGGCTTCGACGATCACGACTGGGTCCTCATCGACGATCGATCGGGCGCGGAGCCGCGCAGGCTCTACGTCGACCCGACGCTCCATGACGCAGGGCTCGGCTGGGACGTGAAGGGCGCCGTCAAAGGCTCGGTGACCCTCCCTCGCGATCAGTGATATACGCCGCGCGATCTCCAAACGAACGAGGCGACGCGTGAACGTATTCGACTTGATGGCGAGCTACGACTACGGCGAGGTTCATTTTGCGCGTGATCCGGCGACGAGCCTCCGCGCGATCGTCGCGATCCACGACACGAGCATGGGCCCGGCGCTCGGCGGCTGTCGCTTCTTGAGCTACGCCCGCGAGGAGGACGCGCTCATCGACGCGCTCCGCCTCGCGCGCGGCATGACGTACAAAGCGGCGCTCGCGGACATCCCGCACGGCGGCGGCAAATCCGTGGTGATCCGGCCCGACGTCCCGCACTTCGATCGCGGCGCGCTCTTCCTCGCGTTCGGCCGCTTCGTCGAGGGGCTCGGCGGCCGCTACATCACGGCCGAGGACTCGGGCACCGGCCTCGAGGACATGGAGATCATCCGCACGGTGACCAAACACGTGACGGGCGTCGACGTCGCGCACGGCGGATCGGGCGATCCTTCGCCGTTCACCGCGCTCGGCGTTCGCCGCGGGATCGAGGCGTGCGTCAAGGTCGCGCTCGGGCGCGACGCGCTCGACGGGATCCACGTCGCGGTCCAAGGCGTCGGCCACGTGGGCTATCACCTCTGCAAAGAGCTGCACATGCAGGGCGCGAAGCTCTCGGTCGCCGACGTCGATCCGCTCAAGGCCGAGCGCGCGAAGCGCGAGTTCGGCGCGACGGTCGTGCCGCTCGACGCGATCTTCGACATCGAGTGCGACGTGCTCGCGCCGTGCGCGCTGGGCTCCGCGCTCAACGACGGGACCATCCCGCGCATCAAGGCGAAGGTGATCGCGGGCGCCGCGAACAACCAGCTCGCCGAGCCTCGCCACGGCGACGACGTGAACGCGCGCGGCATCCTCTACGCGCCCGACTACGCGATCAACGCGGGCGGCCTCGTCAACGTGAGCGCCGAGGTCGCGGGCTACGACGCCGAGAAGGTCCGCGCCCGCGTGATGAAGATCTACGACACCATCTTCGAGATCGCCGAGCGCAGCAGGCGCAGCCTCACGCCCACGTACCGCGTCGCGGATCTCATGGCCGAAGAGCGCCTCGCGCGCGTCGCCGCGCGCTGAGTCACCCTCGACATCAAGCTTCTTTGGAGGGCGCGGGGCCCACCTGAAAGCCCTCGAAGCCGTCCCATCCGCCGCGCGGCTCCGCGAAGCCGAGCGCGTCGAGCGCGCGCCGCGCGAGATCGACGATGGACGCCGGCAACGGCTCGCCCAACGGCGCGGACGGCATCGCGATCGCGATGCGCTCGACGAGGTCCGCCGCCGCGACGAGGCGCCCGACGTCGCCCGTGAGCTCGCGCGCGCGGGCGCGGATGCCGTTCGCGTTGCGGAGGAAGAAGTGGAGCGAGCCGAGCATCGCCGCGCGCTCGCGCTCGCCCAACCCCTCGGCGTGCACCTGCGCGAGGACGCGCGGCGCAGCGAACAGGAAGAGGTGGTTCATCCCTTCGGACATGGCGGCGGCGATCTCGGCCGCCTGCGGGGCTCGGTCAACGCTCATGCGGCGCGAGCGTATCAGCCTTTGTCGAGCTTTCGATCGAGCACGTCGCGCACCACGACGGAGACGACGCTCACGATCGCGGCTTCGAGCGTCTCGGAGGGGATGCGCGAGGGGATGTGACGATCGTTCGGCACGTGGACAAAGCCTGCGCGCAGGAGGCCGAGGCGATCTTTGTCGGCGTGGTAGGTGCGCATCAACGCGTTGAACAAATCGCCGCAAATAAAGCCGCCCGCGAACGAGCTCTCCTCGACGGGGCAGCCCAACGCCGCGATCGCGCGCTCGCACGCCTCGTACGGCAGCGCCGTCGGAAAGCGCGCGGTTGGGTCCCGGCGCGGGCTCGGCGGTTGTTTGCCCGCGTTGTCCATAAGGTTGTGCTCGACGTCGTCGGCCATCTGCTCGACACGGAAGGTGCCTTCCGCCATCCCCAAAGCGATCACGATAGCGGGCCGGAGCTCTTCGACGAGCGCGACGAGCGCGCGCCCGGCCTCGCCCCACAACACCGGCAAACGGCGACCAAGGATGATGGCGGACGGCTCCGCCGCCGAAGGATGATTGGCCTCTCGATCGACGAAGATCCTCCGGCCATCGAGCGCCAACGCCACCTCACCGCTCGGGTTGCGCGGCGATCCGCCAAAGGGCTCGAAGCCGGTCACGAGGACTTTTAACGACATCAGACCGAGTATAACCAATCTCGCGCGCGCGGCGATGACACGGTATTTCACGCGCGGCCCGGAATTTCCAGCCTTGTCATGACACGGTATTTCACGGTGACCAGGGCGGAGCGACGAGCCGGCGGCGCCCCCCGTCGGTCAGCGCTGCGCCCGCCTCGTCCAGCGCCTCCCTGTCCCAGAGCTTACACGTCACCTTCCTGTGCTTCTGATCGAGCCCTTCACAATAATTCGTAAAGGTGCAACGGCGAATCTCTGCGCCTCTCCCCAAACGAAGCTTCTTGAGCCAATCGGGGTCCGCGAGCGACTGCCGCGCTGCTCCGATGATGTCGGCGCCCTCACGCATCAAGATCTCTTCGGCCTGATCAAAGGTCGAGATCCCCCCGGCCGCCACCGTGGGAGTGTCGAGGCCCGCGGCGCGGATCGCGGCGCGCACCGCCGCTTGCTTCATCACGTTGCGGCCAAAGGGTCCTCGTACGTCGGAGACGATCGAGGGCATGCACTCATATCCGCTCTGCCCGGTGTAGGGATATGCGGCCTCGCCGACCTTGGGTTGTTTGGCGTCCTCGAACTTGCCCCCTGTGGAGAGCGATAGAAAGTCCATCCCGGCGCGGCCGAGCGCGACCGCGTAATGGGCGGCGTCCTCGACGCGGCTGCCACCCTCGATGATCTCGTCGCAGAGCAGCCGGCAACCGAGGGTCACGCGGGGGCCGACCTGGGCGCGCGTCGCGGCGTAGACCTCGAGCGGCAGCCTTACGCGCCCTTCGCGCGAGCCGCCATATCCATCCTCGCGATTGTTCAACGCCGATAAGAACGAAGCCATCGTGTACGCGTGCGCGAAGTGCAGCTCGACCCCGTCGAAGCCCGCCTCCACCGCGCGCCCCGCCGCGCGCGCGAACAGCTCCGGGAGCGCCTTGGGCAGATCACGAATGTGCGGCGCGTGAACGTCGGTGATCCGCTCGCGGGCGCCGAAGCGCAGCGCCTCGATCTCGCGCGCGTCGAGCACCGCGTCGAGCGCTCCATCGTCCATCGCGAGGAGCGCGCCTCGCACGCGATCGTCGGAGGCCTCGGCCCACGTCGCGTCGCCTGTCCGATCGGCGATCGACGCCCGGTGACGCGCGGTGATCGCGAGGTGCCGGCCCACGTAGTGATCTTTGGGAGGGCGCCTGCGGATGCGGAGAAAGTCGATGATCTGGATGAAGATCCGGGTCTTGCCGCGGCTCTTCGCCTTGACCTCGCGGACGAGATCGCAGAGCCCCGGGATGAAGCGATCGTGCCCGATCCGAAGGAGCGGCCCGCTCGGCACGTCGCGGATGCCCGTGGCCTCGACCACGATCGCGCCGGGCTCGCCCTCGGCGAAGCGGCCGTACCACGCGATCACGTCGGGCGTGACGAGGCCCTCGTCCGTCGCGCGCCACGGCACCATCGCGGGCACCCACGTACGCTCGCGCAGGTCGAGCCCCGAGGCCAAGCGGATGGGCGAGAACAGGCGCGATCGCGCGGCCTCTTCGGCCGTGGGGGCGCGCAGGACGGGCAGCGCGTGGCGGACGTGATCGGGCGGCCGCCACATGCCTTCAGTCCTTGCCCCCAGCGTGATCAACGCGATCGAGGACGCCCTTCGCGATGATGAGCTTCTGGATCTCGGTCGTGCCCTCGTAGATGCGGAGCGGCCGGATCTCGCGGTAAAGACGCTCGACCTCGGATCCCTCGACGACGCCCATGCCGCCGTGGAGCTGCACCGCGCGATCGATGATGCGCTGCGCGGCCTCGGTCGCGAACATCTTCGCCATCGC